>CAYSIU010000149.1:0-6805 GCA_964431095.1 uncultured Chitinophaga sp.
ACGCTGCACGTAAGGCGTATGATCTCCACCACGCAGGAAACGATCATTGCGATAGACCATCACCACTTCGATATTGTCCACGTATCTTTCACCGACTTCCTTCACATACCTCGCCAGTTGCCGGGCTTTCCCGTCGTTTTCCAGGCCCAGGCTACGGATATTCAAAGCGGCCCGCCCGGTATCCAGTACGGAAAATGCTTCACTAAATACGCGGATCTTCGTGTTGTTGATCACATTGGTTTCATTGCTGTGATTGCTTCCCATGATATCATTGTTCAAAACCGCTTCGATGTTCCAGTTCTGCTTTTTTGCTTTTTCCGCCATGAAATTAGCGCCCAGCAATCCCTGTTCTTCACCGCTGACCGCTACAAAGATCACGGTGGCGGGAAATGACTGCCTGCTCATGATCCTTGCGCATTCCAGCACGGCTGCCACGCCGCTGGCATCGTCGTTGGCACCGGGTGCATCACCCACACTGTCCATGGGATTACTCCGGATATTATCCAGGTGACCACTGATGATAAACACACGGTCATCATTGGCATCTGTTCCTTTCAGGGTAGCTACCACGTTGCCCAGCAGGATGGGCCGGTTCACTCTCCGCGCATCCGGTTGCAGGGTAACCGTATCGATAAATGCGGTCATTCTGCCCCCGGAGCTTTTAGCGATATCCATGAACCGGTTCAATACCCAGTTACGGGCGGCACCAATACCGCGTTTCGGATCGGCCTGATTGCTCAGTGTATTCCGGGTCCCAAAACTGACCAGTTTCCTGATGATCGACTCCAGGGAATCCCTGGATACTTCATTGACCATTTTTTGGATCTGGGGATCACGCTGGATAACGGTTTGCGATGCCAATGCCAAAAAAGACATGGCAGCCATGAAAGAAAGAAGCAATTTTTTCATCAGAAGAAATTTTATAGGTTAAATTTAGCAAATCAATATTCCCGGCCACTAAAAACACTGATTTTAAACAAGCTAACAAATGTCTGTCACGGACCTGAGTTTGATCCACCACCTGATCAGCGACCTGTTCCGGCACCCCGTTGACCCTGCGGAATGGAAGCAATACCAGTTGACCCGGGACCAGGTTGATTTTTTTAATGAGAATGGCTTCCTCAGTGGCGTGCCGATGCTGGATGAAAAGCAGATCGGGATTATTCGGACCGAACTTGCAGACATTGCTGATCCCCTTCACACCGGGCATGGTTTATTCTATGAGTTTCATTCGAACGAATCCAAGGATCCTTCTTCCATTCTTTTTCATGCGCTTGGTGCGTGGCGTATCGGCTCCGGCCTGCACGATGTATTATGGAACCCCCGGTTCCTGGTTGCCGCCAGCCAGCTACTAGGCGATGTATCTGTCCGTTTCTGGCACGATCAATTATTCTGGAAACCGCCAAAACAGGGTGGGGTTGTAGCCTGGCACCAGGATTATTCTTACTGGACAAGAACAAAACCGGTCGCCCATCTTACCTGTTGGTGCGGACTTGATGATTCTTCCAGGGAAAACGGTTGCCTGCAATACATATCCGGGAGTCATCAATGGGGACTCTTGCCCAAACCCGTGATCGCCGGAGAATTAGAGGGAATAAAGAATTTTCTCAAACAAGAACAAAAAACACAATTGGAGAACCCGCAATATGCAGAAGTAAAAGCAGGTGAAGCCATTTTTCACCACCCATTAACCCTGCATGGGTCGGGGGCCAATACCTCTATCAAACCCAGGAGGGCCTTTGTGATCAATGTTGTTGCTGATGGAGTTATCTCAGATTCGGATGAACCCCTGCTGGACGGAGTGCCGGTGATTCCCAAAGGAGAGAAATTGCAGGGACAGTTTTTTCCACTTTTATATGATCCCAATTCCTAATATCCGTACTTGTCTTTCCATAACATTCTCAAAAACTTCCTCAACTCTTCTTCTCTTGCATTTTTCCCCGGCTCATAGAATTTAATTCCGGATATTTCTTTGGGCAGATACTCTTGCGGAGAAAAATTTTTTTCATAATCATGTGAGTATTCATAACCTTTTCCATAGCCCAGGTTTTCCATCAGGCTGGTAGGGGCATTGCGGATATGAAGCGGCACCGGGAGATCGCCCTGTTGCCGGACCGCATTCATTGCTGCGCCGATCGCCATCGTGGAACTGTTGCTTTTTGCGCTGGATGCCAGGTAAACGGCACATTGCGATAAGATCAGCGTGGCTTCAGGATAGCCGATCTTGTTGACCGCTTCAAAACCGGCATTGGCCAGGACAAGGGCTGTGGGATTGGCATTGCCGATATCCTCACTGGCAAGAATTACAAGCCTTCGCGCAATGAATTTTACATCCTCGCCGCCTTCGATCATTCTTGCCAGCCAGTAAACCGCCGCATTGGGATCGCTGCCACGGATGGATTTAATAAAGGCGGAGATAATATCGTAATGCTGTTCGCCGCTTTTGTCATAAAGGGCTATTCTTTTTTGTGCGACATCCATGACAAGCTGATCGGTAATGATTAATCTGTCAGGCAAAGAACCAGGTTGGGTATCGCACACCAGTTCAAGCAGGTTCAATAATTTCCGGGCATCCCCACCGGAAAGGGTAAGCAGGGCTTCCGTTTCTTTCAGCTCAATCTTTTTCTGACGCAACCATTCATCGTTTTCAATGGCTGCCTGCAAAAGCTTTACCAGGCTTTTTTCATCTAGGGGTTTCAAAACATACACCTGGCAGCGGCTGAGCAAGGCGCTTATTACTTCGAACGAAGGATTTTCCGTGGTGGCTCCTATCAATACGATGATCCCTTTTTCCACGGCGCCGAGCAATGCATCCTGCTGTCCTTTGTTGAACCGGTGGATCTCATCAATGAAAAGAATGGATCCCTTATTTTTTTTCGACACTTCGATCACTTCCCTTACGTCTTTCACCCCGGCACTGATGGCACTGAGCTGAAAGAAGGGAACTTTCAATGTATGTGCAATGATATTGGCGATCGTTGTCTTGCCTGTACCGGGTGGTCCCCAGAAGATCATTGAAGGCACTTTGCCCTTTTCAATGGCGGTACGCAGGATACTTCCTTTACCTACGAGGTGATCCTGACCCAGCAATTGATCCAGGGTATCCGGGCGTATACGTTCAGCCAGCGGAACAGGGGAATTCATATGTTCAAAGTAACAAAAACGGTTTCGCTTTTCGCCGGTTCCTTAAAAAATGGCTATGGCTAGTTCACGTTCGCGACAAGAAATGCCTGGATCTTATCAAACGAATCGGTAAGATTGGCACCCGTCCATCCATGATTTTCGGCGGGATAAAAAACATACTGGTGAATCACACCCATCAGTTGCAATTTATTGATCAGTAAAACAGATTGCGTGGGCGACACTACAATATCAGCCCCTCCGTGCAAAACTATCGTGGGCGGACTTTGTGCCGTCACAAAATTCAGCGGACTTGATTGTTGGTATAATGCCGGAAGCGTGGTGGGCGTACCACCGGTTACTTGCATGAGTACAGCTGGTATCAGGGGATTGGGAGGGTTGTTATACATATCCACTAGGTCCGTGGGTCCGAAAAAATCCACGACCGCTTTTATTGGAACGGGACTATTGTATTTATAGGACTGCAGCAAGGCAAGGTGCCCGCCGGCGCTGGCGCCCAATACCACGAATTTTCCGGAGATCTGGTACTCGTCTTTTTTCCCGTAAATGAACTCCACCGCGGCTTTTACATCATTCTCCTGCGTGGGAAAAAAATTGCTGGTACCCGTAGCCAGACGGTAGTTGATATTGAAAACAGCATAGGCCGGCAATCTTCTTTTCATCGTATCCACATAACTGGTGAAATCAGATTTATCGCCCTGGTTCCAGGCACCCCCATGGATCAGGATGATCACCTTCGTGGTTGTCGTGCTTCGGCCGGCAGGAAGATATACATCCATTTTTTGCAATGCATCGGTACCGTACGATACATTCATTTGTGATTCCGCAGGCAGGGAAACAAGGTTGCTGCTATTTTCTTTCTTGCAGGAGACAATTACCAGGCAGGCAATCAAACATTTCAACAGGTTTTTCATTCTTGAAATTTCAGGAAAAATACAAAAAAATAGCGTCTGTTGTCTGACCAAGAGCCCCGAGAATGGTTTTCCCGGCCCCAAAAATAAATACCCGGCAGAGGGTATTGGCGGGGTTCTTTCCTTTGATACGTTTACCTCGGAAAAGGAGCCGAAAATACCGGTAGAGAGAATAAAGATAAGCAGCAAAAAGAACGACCCTGAATGATTCCTTATTTAAAAACCTTTTCTATATTTAGCGTTACCAAACCTTACAATCGAATCATATTAAATTTAAAAGTTATGAAAAAGCAATTATTCATTTTCGCCGCTTTCCTGTTGATGGGTTTCGGTTTTTCGGCCTATGCTCAGCCCAGCAATCTGAAAAAGCAGGAAATCAGCGGTAAATCTATTTCCACCCCTGATGCTAAAGTCAACAAATTGAAACGCCCTGCTAACATAAAGGGCAAACCGATGGCCCCGACGAGCTCTAGGGGAGATGTATACGGCCCCGATTACAGTGATGTTGTTATCGATAACTGGACCGGTTATTATATTGACATCTATGTGAACGGGAGTTTCCGCGGTACGGTTTCTCCTTATGACAAGAGGGTAACATGGGCTATTCCGGGGACAAATACATTATATGCCAAAGCGGTATTCAATGATGGCAGTTACCTGTATTGGGGACCACAGACCACGTACACCGGGTACTCCTATACCTGGAAACTGAACCCTTAATGATCCGGTTCATTTCAGAATAGGGCGGCCGATCAGCCGCCTTATTTTTTAAAAACAGTTTTACCAGGCATCCCAATCGGTTAAGATCGTTTCATTCCTTGACGTAGGTTGCTGCAACCCATTGGTCAGTTCTACCACCCGCCGGCTTACATAATTTTTAAGATCACTCACTTTCATGGATCCGAATTTTTCCATCGCTTCCAGGATGCTGAAGGTAAAAACTCCATTTTCCAGGTCGCCCCTTTCCAATGCAAACTGCGTTCCCGAAGAAGCGGAAATGATCACCGCACCCGTGTTCTTTCCCACCTTGACAAAAAGCTCCTGCATCAGTTCAAAACTGTTCAAAGTACCCAACCGCTGTGTATTCTTATGAAGAATGATCACCCCCTTATGGTTATTATCTAATTGAGCCTGCACCCGTTCATATTCTTTGATATCATCTTTGTCGATTTCCCCGCTGTGACACGCATCGATCAACAGTAACCTTTTCCGGGCGGGGATATTATCCAGCAACGTTTCAAGTTCTTCATAGGGAAGGCCATTCTGTTCCGGTCTTTCAAAGTTGACGGCATAGGTGGACAGATAATAATCATAGCTCCTGCTCAGTAATCCATGGCCGGAATAAGCAATGATCACTTTATCGTTGATTCCGGTTTGCAGCAATTTTTCCCGGAGTGCCCGGATCGTAGCCGTTGTTATCGATCGGTTGATAAGGGTATCGATCCTGCAACGATCACCGTATTTGGTTTTAAAAAAAACGGCCAGGTCGCGGATATCCTTCACGCTCCATTTGAGGTTATAACTGCTGTCAGCAAATTGATTGATACCGATCCCGAAAAAGAAAAGGCGGGGCTTATTCTCTGTAACAGTAGGATGATAGGTTACAAAAAATGTCGGGGCCAGGCTTTCGACACCCATTTCATTCAGGCAACTCACCCGGATCACATTTTTCCCATCCAATAAAGGCACCTGCACGGTTCCGGAGTATTGATGCGTTTTATTTTTTTTAAGATCAAAACCGTTCACGCCTTCCAGGGGGACTTCGTTTTGCGTAATGGAATAACGGTCCAGGAGATATTTACTGTCGGATGCTGTGAAAGAGATGGTTAATTCCAGCTGATTGGTTTCCCCGTATGGCTCAGGACCTTTGATCATTATTTCCGGGAGATGAAGGTCGGAGGAAAATGATACGGCTTTAAATCCTGATCGTTTGATCCGTTTGTTGTAAGCATTCCGGTAGGCACTGATCAGTGCCGTGTCATTGCTGCCAATCGCTTTCAGCACCAGGTCGGGCCGGTTAAGGGAGAGGTCGAACTGGTCGAAAGAAAAATATTTGTCGTGGAAACGGAAGGTCAATTCTTTCACTGCATTTTTAGAAGCAGCATAATAGGGATTCCCCGGGATCTGGATAAAATAATCGCGATCATTGACCGCTACCGCCTGGAACAATAACCGGTATACGGACATATTATATAAGGATAACCGGACATTATTGACCACCAGCAATTTTTTCCCGTCAGGCGATACAATAAAACCATTCCCGGGGAATTTGCGGATGATGTGTGTAGCTGTCTTTCCTGTTTGCCAGATCCGGATGGTATCATCGGTGGAACCGGTGATGAAAAGATCGGTACCCGGGATGAAAGCGGAATTTGTGACCATACTTTTATTGGTATCAAGGGTATCTGCCACCGAAAGATCATCCAGCCGCGTCAGCAGGGCATAACTGTAGAGGTAAGGCCTGTACAACAGATATTTCCCGTCTTCACTGAAATGATGAAAACAATTCTTCCAGAGATTCTCCAAATAATAGCCCCCGATACTGCTCACGGCATACTCTGTTTCAGACTTCTCACTCAACTGCCGGATCATTTGCCCGGTTGCCGTTGCCCATAGCCGGGTGGTACCCTTTTCCCCGATAATGAAAAGATATTTACTATCGGGACTGGACTCGAAACGCAATACCTCCTATTCCCCAAAGTAATCTTTAAATAACCTGCCCGTTGAAAAATCGATCCTACCCCCTGCACTCC
>CAYSIU010000150.1:0-6771 GCA_964431095.1 uncultured Chitinophaga sp.
TAAAACTTATCCGGCTGAAATCGTTCTCGCGTATTCCAAAACCACTCAAACCTCCTATGCTTCCAATGTGATGGGTCTGCTGGAAGGAACGGACCTGAAAGATGAGTATTTATTTGTTACAGCGCATTACGATCATTTGGGTAAAAGAGATACTGTCATTTATTACGGGGCCGATGATGATGGCAGTGGTACCACCAGTGTGCTGGAAATTGCCGAAGCATTTGTAAAAGCAAAGCAGGCAGGCAACGGTCCGCGCAGGTCCATTGTGTTTATGACGGTGAGCGGGGAAGAAAAAGGGCTTTGGGGCTCCGGGTATTATACCAATCACCCGGTCTTCCCGCTGGATAAAACCACAGCCGACCTGAACATCGATATGATCGGCCGGATCGATGCCAGCCGCAAGCAGGGCGATTCAACAAATTATGTGTACGTAGTGGGCGATGATAAAGTCAGCAGCGACCTGAAGACCATCAGCGAGAGCATGAATAACACGTATACAAAAATGGAACTGGATTATAAATTCAATGATCCCAAGGATCCCAACCGGATCTATTTCCGCAGTGATCATTATAATTTTGCCCAGAAAGGTGTGCCCATTATTTTTTATTACGACGGGATGCTGGGCGCCGATTACCACCGGCCGACAGATACCCCTGATAAGATATACTACAACCTGATGGCAAAGCGGGCCCAATTGGTTTTTTATACCGCCTGGGAAATGGCCAACCGGAACGAGATGCTGAAACGGGATATTAAATTAGAAGTCCCCAAAGGATTTTAATGCGGCTGTGGGCTGCTGGCTATAGGCTGCTGGCTGTGGGCTGCCGGCTGTGGACTGCTGGCTGTGGGATGCGGGCTGCGAGCCGCTGGCTGCGGGCTGCTAGCTCTGGGCTATGGACTGCCGGCTGTGGGCTGCCGACTGTGAGCTGCCCTACCATCCAAGTATCCACGCAAAGATGAGCGGTGCCACGATTGTTGCGTCGCTTTCAATGATGAATTTGGGGGTGTGAATATCGAGTTTGCCCCAGGTGATCTTTTCATTGGGAACAGCGCCGGAATAAGATCCATACGATGTGGTGGAATCGCTGATCTGGCAGAAATAATTCCAGAAAGGCACATCATGCCATTCCAGGTCCTGGTACATCATCGGCACCACGCAGATCGGGAAATCACCGGCAATACCGCCTCCTACCTGGAAAAAACCGATCCCCTTGCCGGATGAATTCTTTTTGTACCAGTCCGCCAGCCATACCATGTATTCAATTCCATTCTTAACTGTGTTCGCCTGCAACTCTCCCTTGATCACATAACTCGCAAAAATATTCCCGGTGGTGCTGTCCTCCCAACCCGGAACAACGATGGGAATATTTTTTTCCGCAGCGGCTACCAGCCAGCTGTCTTTTGGATCGATCTCATAATACTTTTCCAGATCGCCGCTTAAAACCGTTTTGTATAAAAATTCATGAGGAAAATATCGCTCTCCTTTTTTTTCGGCTTCTTTCCATTGTTTGACCAGGTATTCCTGCAGGCGACGGAAGGCTTCTTCTTCGGGAATACAGGTATCGGTGACGCGGTTGTAGTGATTTTCCAGTAACTCCCATTCTTCTTTGGGCGTGAGGTCGCGGTAATGAGGGATCCTTTTGTAATGCGAATGGGCCACGAGGTTCATCGCATCTTCTTCGAGGTTGGCGCCAGTGCAACTGATGATATCCACTTTTCCCTGCCGGATCATTTCGGCCAGCGAAATGCCCAATTCCCCGGTACTCATCGCGCCTGCGAGGGTGACCATCATTTTACCTCCTCCATCCGTCTGTGCTTCATAGGCCCTGGCCGCGTCCATTAATGCGGCTGCATTGAAATGCCGGAAATGATGTTCGATAAATTGAGAAATGGGACCTTTTTTCATTCGTTTATATTTTTTCTTGTTGTGCGTAGCATGTGGCGCAAAAATACAGTTTTGAGAAAATAAAAGTATTTGTGTTCGCAGCCAGGGGATACTAAGGTTGAACGCATGCAAGTAATCAACCGCCGATAGCAAGATTGAATTTCCAAAGATGGAACTGTGTACTCCTGGGTTAAACTTTTCCGGGCTTATCCGGTTCAAGATCGTTCATTTAAAACAAAACCCTGTCCCGCAGAGCGGGAGCAGGGCTTGTTTTTACCACACACCAAAACTGACTTACTATGATTTTTTTACTTTTTTATAGCTGTCCCAGGTTTTGCCATCGGATGCTTTTAACACAGTTTTTGTGTCGGCATTTTCCAAAGTGATATAATAAGCAGTCCCGTCATTATTGGCTACTTCAAACAGGTCGCTGATCCAGTAGCCGCTGTAGATCTTCCTCAGGCTGCTCTGCAGGGCCAGCGGCAGGTCAAACGGGCTCATATAGCGGGTGAGCGCCAGCAGTTCGCCGTTCACATTGTAGTAGGCAAAGACATGACGGTCATTGTACGTGAATGTGGCTTTGTAATAATCATTCCCGACAGTCCATTCCACTTCCCTGGCTGTCTTGAATTCGTTGTTAAAAGCATTTAACACTTTGGGGTTAACATCTTCGTCGCCGGCAAATGCGAGCAGTGTGGAAACTGACAGGGCCAGCACTAACATCATCTTTTTCATAATCGTTCTATTAAAAAGGTTAAGGTTCATTTGATTATTTCCCATTCGTAAGAGGGAACATCAATAGGACGTTGTAAAAGTAGAACGGGTTACAGTCCGCGAAAAGCCAATTGTGATTAATGGAGTGCAGTGTTAAGGGGCGTTAACAGATGTTGGATTCCGTTAACCGTTGAACATTTTTATAAGCCGGTTATCCCCGTCCTTTCTTCCGTCTGAGGATCCTCCGAAGACGGTTATTTAAATAATTTGGTCATTCAAAATAATATTTAGATATTTGTCTAAATATTTAATTGCTTACAGTATCAAATGAATATTGTATTTAAAGCATTGAACGACCCTACCCGGAGGGAAATACTGCAATTGCTGCAGACCCGGGACCTGACGGCAGGTGAGATCGTAGAAAAATTCAGCATCTCCGGTCCGAGTATCTCCCATCACCTCGACCTGCTGAAACAGGCGCGACTGGTAACGTCGGTAAAAGAAGGCCAGTTCATTTATTACTCGCTCAACACCACCGTGGTGGATGAAATATTAAAATGGTTTTTGCAATTCAAATCAAAAAAGAAATAAAATGGACAGGTTCTTGAAACGAATTGTCTGGCTCATCATCGTCCTGCCAGCCATTTACCTGGCCTGGGTATGGAATACCATTCCTCCCAAAGTTGCCCTGCACTTTGACTGGACGGGTAAGCCCGACCACCTGGGAAGCAAGCGGGAACTCCTGCTGACTGCCGTTCTCATGGTTGTATTGAGCGCGGTCATTTATCTCCTGCTGACAAATATTTACAGGATCGATCCCAAAAAACATGCGGCAGAAAATAAAACCAGGCTTCGCCGCCTTGCTTTCGGGGTAGTGGTATTCATGGCCGCACTATTATCCATGATCATCTACAGCAGTTCACATGGGAATATCAGCTTCAGCACCAGTCTCCTCCTGTCGGGCATGGGGTTGTTCTTCGCATTTATCGGGAACTACCTGCCCAACCTGAAGCCCAATTATTTTGCAGGTTTTCGTCTTCCCTGGACACTGGAAAATGAAGACAACTGGAAAAAAACCCATGCACTCGCCGGTAAAATGTGGTTCATAGGCGGACTCTCCCTGGCGGTCATCTGCCTGTTCCTGCATGGGAAAGCAGCTATGATCTTTTTTTTCGCTGTAATGATTGTGATAACGGTCATTCCTGTTGTCTACTCCTACCGTCTTTACAGTAAACAAAAGAAAACTTCATCTGCATAATCGATCTCGACCGATGTATATAAAAAAATATATTGCGCTTATTGTTTCTATTTTATTCTCCCTGGCATTAGTGAACGCCCAGTCAGTAAAAAAGAACCGGCCACAGACACCCAAGCCACCCTTTACGTACAACACGGATAGCGTAGAGTACGATAATGAAGATAAAACGGTGCATCTTGCTGCCACATTCAGCTACCCAAAAACAAAAGGCCCATTTGTTACCGCAGTGATGATCACGGGCAGCGGCCAGGAGGATCGCGACGAGACAGTTTTTGGTCACCACCCCTTTGCTGTGATAGCCGATTATTTGACCCGTCTTGGTTATGCCGTGCTGCGGGTGGATGACAGGGGAATGGGTAAGAGCCGGGGAGCATTGATGACGGCCACGAGTGCCGACTTTGCGAACGACGTCATCACCAGCATTCATTATTTATTGACCCGGCCCGAAGTAAATAAAAATAAGATCGGCGTCATTGGGCACAGCGAGGGTGGCTTTATCGCCCCTATTGTTTATACAAAATGGCCAAAGCTGGCATTTATTATTTCGCTGGCGGGTACCGGTGTATCCGGTGCTGAAATATTGTTGAAGCAGCAAACAGATCCTGTAAAGACCACTGTCAGTAAAGCCGCCTATGACGCATTTTATGAATTAACAAAAAACACGCTTTATATCATTCATGACAATGCGGCTGAACCAGATTCGGTTATTCTTGCCGATGTTAAAAAAATGTACAGTGAATGGAAAAGCCGCCAGCCCGACAGCATCCTGGTGCCGTTACATGCCGATAAGGCAACGGCTATCGCATATGCTTTACAAATTAAGCAGGAACTGATCCCCTGGTTGAAATATTTTATTTCAACAGATCCTGCTTTGTTCTGGCAGCAGGTAAAATGTCCCGTGCTGGCCATCAACGGAGAAAAAGATATACAGGTTTATCCCCGCCAGAATATCCCGGCCATCCGCGATGCGTTGAAAAAAGGGAAGAATAAGAATGTAACCGTGCACATCCTGCCGGGGCTAAATCACCTGTTTCAAACCTGTCATCAATGTACGTTCGGGGAGTATGGTGAGCTGGAAGAGACTTTTTCCCAATCGGCGTTAAAAATAATCGGCGACTGGCTGAAAATACATTTCAAATAAAATTTTAACCCCTCTTTATCTCTATTATCTGTCATCTTTGATCTAATATCTTTTACCTTTTACCCCTAAACTTTTATCTCCCATTAACTACCTCGCGCACGCATACCTCTCTTTTGATCATCCCATGATACTGGTCGGCAACCTGATCAGCGATTTTGTAAAAGGCAAAAAGAAATTTGATTACCCTGCCGGTATCCAAAAAGGGATTACCCTTCACCGGGTTATTGACCGGTTTACCGATGACCACGAAGCAACTCGCGAGGCGAAGCAGGTTTTCCGACCCGTTTATCGTTTATACAGCGGGGCGTTTGTAGATGTAGTCTATGATCATTTCCTCGCCACCGATCCGGCCGAATTCACAGAAAGCTCCCTGTTCGATTTTTCGCAACGGGTCTATAAGGAACTCGATTCAAACATCCATTGGTTGCCGGAAAGGTTTGCCGGGATGTATGGATATATGAAACAGCAAAACTGGCTTTACCACTACAGGACCATGATCGGTGCCCAAAGAAGTCTCGGCGGCGTGGTAAGAAGATCCGCTTACCTGACCGATAGCGAACCGGCTGCTCGATTATTTCAGCAGCACTACCCGCTCCTGCAGGAATGTTACCGTCATTTCTGGGCGGCCGTAAAACCTTTTGCAAAAGAACAGCTGCAACTATTGCTAAATAGTAACAGTGACAATACATAGATGGTAAAAAATACAGCTTCAAATCATTTATTTTTGCAGACCCTCTTTTGCAATGTATACGCTGTGGCTTTTACCATAAAAAAAGACAAATGAAAAGATTCATTGTTTTGTTGATCCTCTTTCAAATGGCATTTACCGGCCTGCTGTCCCAGGTAGGGGACCTGCCCCCCGTTGATAAGTCACCGATGGATATGAGTTATTACCCCGTTAATTACCCTGTGCTCAAGATCGAGGACAAGATCACGGAGCCCCTGGTGACAAGATTGATCTACAGCCGGCCGCAAAAAGGGGGAAGGGTTATTTTTGGCGGACTGGTAAAGTATGGGGACGTATGGCGGTTAGGGGCCAATGAAGCCACCGAGATCCAATTCTTTCAACCTGTAAGGATCGGGGGGAAGAAAGTAAAAACGGGCCGTTATACTTTATATGCGCTCGTAAATGAAAGTACCTGGACGATCATTGTCAACAAAGAAATAGACACCTGGGGTGCTTTTAAATATGACCCGAAAAAAGACCTGGTGCGCACTGAAGTGGAAGTGCAAAAAGTAGACGCGGTGGTAGAATATTTGTCGATGATGTTCGAGAAAACGACCACTGGATGTAACCTGGTCATCGTCTGGGATACGACAAAAGTGCTGGTGCCGATCAGCTTTTGATGACCGCTTACCCGATGAATGATAAAAAAGAAAGACATGAAAACACCGGTATTATATTCATTGATCGTTGCTGGCTTTCTTTCCTGCACGACCCATGAAAAAAATAAGCCGGGATCTTCCGCAACAGGAACCCTTCCTGACACTGTTAGCCGGCTAAAAAAAGAAATGCCTGTAAACCCTTACGATGAGGTGGATATTTCTCCCATGGACATGAGCTATTATCCGCATGATTATCCCAGGTTGAAGATGGCGGGGGTGATCAACAGCCCTCCCCTGGCAAGGATCATCTATAGTCGCCCCCATCTTCAGGGTCGTCATATTTTCCACGAAATATTGAAATACGGCGAGCTCTGGCGGCTGGGCGCCAATGAATCCACTGAGCTTGACCTGTACTGCGATGCCAGCATCCAGGATAAAAAAATAAAA
>CAYSIU010000151.1:0-6708 GCA_964431095.1 uncultured Chitinophaga sp.
TTATGACCACAGCGGCGATAAATGGGTGGACGTAGGCAGGCCTGAATCGGTTGGCATCGCAGAATCGATATTCCTTTAAGATACCGGTATATCCCTTTTTACATAAAGTATTGTAAATACCCTTTCAACGGTAGCTCACTTGGGCGGTTTTGAACTATCTTTCGGGCTTTAAATGAAATCATATATGAAGAAATCTTTTTTAGGCATTTTAACTCTTTTTATGTTCATGGACCTGTGGGCACAAACCGCGGCTGTAACGACTTCTGTCTATGACCAGAAAGAGACATTTAATCCGCAATTTTACCCATATCCCGGCAATGATTTTCGCAGTTCCAGCGGCGAACCCGGGCCCCGGTACTGGCAAAACCGGGCAGACTATAAGATCAGTGCATCGCTGGACACCCTGAAACATGCTGTCAGCGGGAGCGTAGAGATCAATTACAGCAATAACAGCCCGGATAATTTAAAATTCCTATGGCTGCAACTCGACCAGAATATTTACAGAAAAGATTCCCGTGCGACAGCTACCACTACACAAGCCGGGGGTCGCTGGGCGAATGCCAAATTCACAGAGGGTGATGTGATCAAATCCATCAGCGCAGAATCAAACGGCAAAACCATTAACCCCAAATGGCTGGTGACCGATACCCGGATGCAGGTATGGCTGCCCGACGGGGTGAAAGCCGCAGGCGGGAAAGTAAAACTGATGATCGGTTTTGAATTCAGTGTGCCTGAATATGGCACCGATCGGATGGGCCGTCTCAAAACAAAGAACGGGTGGATCTATGAATTAGGCCAATGGTATCCCCGGATGTGTGTGTATGACGATGTAGAGGGATGGAATACCCTTCCCTATCTTGGCGCCGGTGAATTTTACCTTGAATACGGCGACATTGAATACAGTATCACTGCCCCGGCCAACCTGATCCTCGTTGGCTCGGGCGAATTGCAGAACCCCCAGGAATGTTATACTTCAGAGCAGCAGAAGAGATGGGATGCCGCCAGGAACAGTGATAAGACAGTGGCCATCCGGGGTGAGAATGAAGTGACCGATCCCAATTCAAGACCCCGGCAAACTTCCCTTACCTGGAAATTTAAGATCAGCAATGCCAGAGATGTGTCCTGGGCTGCCTCCAGGGCTTTTGTGCTGGATGCCGCGAGGATCAATTTACCCAGCGGTAAAAAATCCCTGGCCATCAGCGTATACCCTGTTGAAAGCATTATAAAAGCCAGCGGGAAGGATGCCGGTTGGCAACGTTCTACTGAAATGGTAAAGGGAGCTATTGAATTTTATTCAAAGCAATGGTTCGAATTTCCCTACCCAGCAGCTACCAATGTAGCCGGAATCGTCGGAGGCATGGAGTATCCCGGTATTGTGTTCTGCAGTTACACAGAAACCGGCGGTGGTTTGTGGGGGGTGGCGGATCATGAATTTGGTCATACCTGGTTCCCGATGATCGTAGGCAGTAATGAAAGAAAATATGCCTGGATGGATGAAGGTTTCAATACGTTCATCAATGATGGTTCAACCGAAGCATTCAACAACGGGGAATTCAAAGGGAATAGTTTTTTCCTGAATCCCAATGCGCCTTTCATGGTCAAACAGATCTTCGATACAAAAATGGATGGTTTGTTTACCATCCCCGAAGTGATTCAACAGAATAACCTCGGTTATACCGCTTACCTGAAACCCGATCAGATGCTGACAGCGCTCCGGGATGTGGTGTTGGGCAAAGAACGTTTTGAAGCCGCCTTCCGCGAATACATCAACCGCTGGGCTTTTAAGCATCCCACCCCATGGGATTTCTTTCATACCATGGAAAATGTATCGGGAGAGGACCTGTGTTGGTTCTGGCGGGCCTGGGTACTGAACGCCTGGAGACTGGATCAGTCCGTAAAAGCGGTGAGTTATATAAAAGAGACTCCTGCCAACGGGGTCAATATAACGATCCAGAACCTGGAAAAGATGGCGATGCCGGTCACTGCGCTCGTAAAAGAGGCCAATGGCAAGGAGCATACGATCAACCTTCCGGTGGAAGTATGGCAACGCGGATCCGAGTGGACCTTCAGTGTTCCCACGACGAGTGAAATAAAAGAGGTGATCTTGGATCCCGACAATAAACTTCCCGACTGGAACCGGGATAATAACAACTGGAAGAAAAAAGCATTTTAGAGGAAACCCCCTCCAAATGTGGAGGGGTTTTGATTCATACAGATTTTTGATTTCAGGCAGATCAAATTTGTCTCAGACCGCCGCGATCATACTGATCTCCACATTCACAAATTTGGGAAGCGCCGACACCTGCACTGTCTCGCGGGCAGGAAATCCTGTCTTGCCGGCAGTCTGGCCGCTTTCAAAGTATTTTCCATACACTTCATTGATCGCGGCAAACTGCTGCATGTCGGTAAGGAAAATGCTGGTCTTTATCACGTTGCTGAAATCCATCCCTGCCTGTTGTAAAATGGCCTTCAGGTTATGCATCACCTGGTGGGTCTCTTCCTGTATGTCCCTGTTCTTTAACTCACTGGTGGCAGGATCAATACAGATCTGCCCGGAAATGAAGAGCAGGTTGCCGGCCAATACTGCCTGGTTATAAGGCCCGATCGGGGCTGGTGCGTTGGGGCTATGAATGATAGTTTTCTCCATGGTAGAATCCTGTATAATTCAGATGAACGAATTTAGCTTTATACGTTTTCTTTGCAAAAAATAGTATCATGAAAATCGCGGTGCTGGCCGATGAACTGTTGAAAGAAGAACTGCTCGCACAGGGTCTGCAGGAGGGAGTGGAGGTGAAATGGATGAAAGAACCTTTACTTGTAACAAATGCCGAAGCCTATATCGATCTTTTATTCGAGCCAACGGAAGAGCATATCCGCCAATTAAAAAACCTGCGGCCGGCAATGATCCTCGTCAATGCCGTTCATTTGACCCTGGAAGAGCTACCCGGAAATTTTATCCGGTTCAACGGGTGGCCCAGCTTTTTAAAAAGGCCAATTATGGAAGCAGCCGGGAAAGAGGCGCTGCTGAAAAAAAAAGCAGAAGCCATTTTTGACTGCTTCAACCGATCCACAGAATGGGTGACCGATATACCCGGTTTCGTTTCTGCACGGGTGCTGAGCATGATCATCAACGAAGCATATTTCGCGCTCGAGGAAAATGTAAGCAGCAAAGATGAAATTGATACAGCCATGAAACTGGGTACTAATTATCCTTATGGGCCATTTGAATGGAGCCAAAAGATCGGCTTAAAAAATATACATACACTATTGGTAAAGCTGGCCGCCCTACATCCCCGCTACCAGCCGTCCAATCTGTTGAGAAAAGAAGCAATGGGCATATGAGTCTTATCCTGAACATAGATACTGCTCTGGAAGTTGCTACTGTTTGTCTTGCAAAAAATGGGGAAGTGATACAAACGGCAGTAAACCCTGAACCGAAGGATCATGCGGCCTGGGTGCATCCTGCCATAAAGGGATTGTTGCAACAGTGCGGTTACAGCCTGCAGCAGCTTGACGCTGTAGCGGTCAGCATTGGTCCTGGTTCTTATACGGGTCTGCGGGTAGGTTTATCTTCGGCTAAGGGTCTGTGTTATGCTCTGGACATCCCTCTCATCAGTATAGGAACATTGGAGATGATCGCCTTTGCGGTAAAAGAAGAAGCGACGGACCTGATCTGCCCCCTGGTGGATGCCCGCCGGATGGAAGTTTTTGCTGCCGTTTATGACAAATATCTTACAGAAATAATCCCTCCTCATGCCACCCTGTTAGAACCGGGCAGTTTCGGGTCATTACTTGGCACCCATAAAATACTTTTTTGCGGCAACGGGTCAAAGAAGCTGCAAAGCTTCCTTTCACATGCCAATGCCTTGTTCGCAGGCACTCCCGAAACGGCCCATTCGCTCTCGCAATTGTCCCATAAATCTTTCGTTCAAAAGGGATTCGCAGACCTGGCCTACACCGAGCCGCTTTATGTCAAAGATTTTTATTCCCCTGTCCGAAAGGAATGACATATTATTCCGTCTTATTAAGGGTTAACCATTTTAAAACAAGTAAGTATAAAGCTGTGGAAATTCACATTCAAACCGATTCGGCTATGAACAATTACTCCTTATCCCTTAACACTTTATCGGGGAATAATGAACCATTGAAAGTGGATCTGCTAAACGTAAAAAAAGCGGCCCTTGTATTGAGGGCTGTCAACCATAAGCTCCGCCAGCAGATCCTGAAACAAATTGATGAAACCGGGAAGATCACTGTTACCGAGCTCTATGTAAGGCTCCGCCTCGAACAATCGGTAGCCTCCCAGCATTTGGCCATCCTCAGAAAAGCCGGCTTTGTAAGAACCGAAAGAGAGGGAAAATTCATTTATTATTCTGTGAATACCAACCGGCTGCGTGAGTTGAACCATTTTGTCGAAGACTTATTAAACTGACTGGTTTTGATCCTTACCAGTTAGCCCGCCCTCATTATGGGGCGGGTTTTTTTGTTTTTTAGGGTAATTTTGCTGTTATAAATGCATTCAAATGTTCATAAAACAATTATACACCGGCTGTCTCAGTGAAGCTGCCTATTATATTGAAAGCAATGGAGAGGCGGCTATCATTGATCCACTGCGTGATATTGAGCCTTATCTCGAACTGGCCAATCACCGAAAATCCAGGGTTAAGTACATTTTTGAAACGCATTTTCATGCGGATTTTGTAAGTGGTCATCTCGATCTGAGTAAGGCGACCGGTGCCCCGATCGTGTATGGCCCGGGTACCCAAACCAAATTCCCGGTACAGGTGGCAAGGGATGGAGAAACCTTTAAAGTAGGCGATCTGACTATCGAGGTGATGCATACACCGGGCCATACGCTGGAATCATCCTGTTACCTGCTGAAGGATGCCCGGGGCAAGGACTATTGTGTCTTTACCGGCGATACATTGTTTGTAGGTGATGTTGGCCGACCCGACCTGGCACAAAAAGGTGAAAAGGTGACCATGAACGATCTCGCGGGGATGATGTATGACAGCCTTCACAACAAACTTTTTCCACTGGCGGATGACGTGCTCGTTTATCCTGCTCACGGACCCGGCAGTTCCTGCGGAAAAAACCTCGGCCCGAATACCTTTAGTACTATCGGAGAGGAAAAACAATTCAATTACGCCATGAAGGCGGCAACAAAACAAGATTTTATACAACAGGTTACAGACGGTATTGCCGCTCCACCGCAATATTTTCCGATCAATGCCAAAATAAATAAAGAAGGATACGACAGTCTTGATGCATTGCTGGTAAATAGTTTAAAAAGTTTGACGCTGGATGAGTTCAAACGGGCCATCGATGATAATGCCATTATCCTGGACACCCGGAAAGCCACCAAATTCACACATGGTTTTATCCCGGGTTCGGTCAGCATCGGCCTGGAGGACCGTTTTGCAGAATGGGCAGGGAGCCTGCTTTCATTTGAAGCACCGATATTGTTAGTGACGGAGCCTGGAAAAGAAAAGGAAAGTATAGTTCGACTGGCGAGAGTGGGTTTTGATAAAGTAAAAGGATACCTGGAAGGTGGCTTTGAAGCGTGGAAACAGGCTGGTGAACCCGTCGATATCATCATCGATGTGGAACCCCAGGAACTCCTGATGGACATGCCGCACGATTCGAAATTAATGGTGTTGGATGTGAGACGGGAAACGGAATTTGCCGACGGGCATCTGAAAAATGCCGTCAATATTCCTTTGAATGAAATGAATGACCCGGGCAATATGGCCAACCTGGACGACCGTCAGAATATCTATGTGCATTGTGGAGCAGGCTACCGCAGTGTGATCGCGTCTTCGCTGTTAAAAAGGCAGGGCATCCACAATTTGAGAAATGTGCTGGGGGGTTGGTCGAAGATCAAAAAGCTGGAAAAAGTGGAAATTATTAAAGAAGCCGGCGTGCTGAACTAGTCAATCACTTTTTCGATTTTATCCATTCATTCAATTCCGGTGAACTTTCGCAACTGATGATCGCCGCGTAGCGCGGTTGGTTGCCGTTGTGTACACCCACATGCCACATGCGTTGGGAATCCACTACGAAATGAGCGCCCCTGGGCATCGGTACCCTGATTTCTGATTCTTTTACCGGCAGATTATTTTCATCGCTGTCATACAACAGCATATAACTGTCAGGATTATCCGTCAACTCTATCCAAATTCTCACTACCCATCCTTCCTTATCGGGATTCAGCCGGTTATTGTCATCCCGGTGCACGGAGCGGATGGCCTGTTCCCTGGACTGTGGTTCCAGTTTGATGACCCTCACTCTTCCGAAATTGGCAGGAATGGACCGGATATATTCCATCAGCTTCGGCGCCCTTTCAACATTGGAGGTAAAAAGCGCGTTCTTATCCGGTTTGCCGTTTTCCCAGAAACCTTTGCATTCAAGGGTACCGTCGCAGGAAGCAAGGGGAGCGAAATTGGTATCTCCTCCGCTTTTCCAATCCATATAAATAAGATTCTCCCATTCAGAGGCAGGGATATGATCAATCGGCAGGTTTTTCATGATCACATATCCATTTTCCATTACCGGCATACGATAGTGTGCTGTCTGCAGGGGAATTTTTACGGACCAATGTTCGCTATGGGGCCAAAATACAGTCGGTGTTGAACTGGACATACCCAATGATATTTTGATGAGGAAAGTTTACTTTATCTAAAATAACAAATATCGCAGAAACTAAGA
>CAYSIU010000152.1:0-6701 GCA_964431095.1 uncultured Chitinophaga sp.
ATACCACCACCTCAAAGAAAGAACGGACGATCTGACGATACGGGAATTCAAAAAAACCAGGGAGGTCAATAGTGATGTGTTGGCGGATGGAACATTGTTAAAACAGGCAATCACTGCTATCAGGGATGCAAGGAATAAACATCAACTGAAGCTGAAAGACACAATCAGGCTTCACATACAAACCGGAAAGAAAGAAACTTACACACCGATTCAAAGCATCCTGTTAAAACAGGTAAATGCTGCATCTGTTTCATTCACCAATACGGCGATAGCCGGGAGTATTACTCTCGTGGTAGGAAAAGATAAATTCTATATTGAAACAACATCTGCTTTTGATCATTCATCACAGAAGCAACAACTCCAAAAAGACCTGGAATACCTGAAAGGTTTCCTCGCCTCCGTAGAAAAAAAACTCGGGAATGAACGTTTTGTGCAGAATGCAAAACCCGAAGTGATCGCGGTGGAAAAAAAGAAAAAAGAAGATGCGGAGGCGAAGATCAAAGTGATCGAAGAAAGTCTTGCATCCCTTTAATTCATTTAATTCGGGCGTATTATTTCGGAAAAATACTCACCGGCATTACAAATTCATATACCGTCCCTTTGAATCCATTGAACTGGTCAGGATCGAGCAGGCGGCTCACGCGGAAACCAAATGTAAGCGGGTACTGGTTCCACCACTGGGTATCCACAAAGATCTCAGCTCCTACACTTCGCTGGTCCCTTGTCTCGGTTTTATCCCTTGAATATACTTTGGTAAAATCGTAAAATGCATTGAGTCGTACCCGCTGCAGGTAAAGGATATTCCCAAAACCCCAATCAGGATAAAGGATTGGCAGGTGATAATTGGAAGATAACCGCCACATTCTTGAAAAATACCGCCCGGTGTACCCTCTTGAATACGCAAAGCGGTTGGCAAAAACCACCTGGCCAAGGGTGTCCCTTTGCTGGAAAGAACCAGTAATAATAATATTGTGAGTGGAAAGGAAGCCCGGCAGATACAATGACCCATTGGCAATGAACTGGTAACCTGTGTACCGGGTGATGGCATGCCGGTGATTGACAATAAATGTATAAGCAAACCGTGGGTAAGCATGTTGCAAGGCCGTTTGTATTTGCTGCGACCACGAAAGTGTATGCAGCAGGTAACTGAATGAGGTAGCTCCTATTGAATCTTTAAAGAAGCCTTTATTATATTCATTGCGCAGCACATAATAACTGCCGATAGTGAAATTTTTAAAAGTTTGCCCGCTTGTAAAATGTAAGGGCAGGATGAGCCCCACCCGGGAATCCAACTGGTTCCAATGCCGGGTTTTATTACCCGTTTCTGTTTGCCGGTCGAATGTAAACTCCGAACCCAGGCTCAGGTAAGGGTACCAGGCTCCATATAGGGCATTGAAGCCGACAGCACTGGTCTTTTCGTCTTTGTTGTACAGGTAATACAATTCGGTTTCAAGTGTATTTAAAATATTTTCACCATACAAAGAATAAGTAAACTCCGGGTCGGAATAATAAGGACGCCAGCTATGAAAATTCAACAAGCGGGTCCCTTTTTTATAGTCTTTTACGTTGAATTCCCTGTCTGGCATTTTATTCAACAAAATATCTCCCATTTCACTTGTTTGGGTAACCGGGAATTTTTCAGCAAGCGTTTCCGAACCGGCTTCACTCACTTCCTTCCAGGTAAGGTCTTTCAGATCCGTTTGTTTGAGTTGATAACCCTCAGCCGTAAAAACCGACCAGGTGAGTTTACCATTCGCTGCATTCACATAATAATTGCCAAGAGGACCCTCTGTGACCCGGAAGATTTTGTGTTCACTCATCTTCAGGGCATATACATCATCATTCCCGCTATAAGACGCTGTAAAAAAAATAATATTGTTATACACACAGGGATAGCCCAGCACATTGAATGATGGGGTGGTCAGTCTTATTAAATTGCCTGTTGATATCTCAGCTAGTGCAAGGGCCATTTTTCCATCATTCAGGCGAACGGCGGTGACCAGGTTGTTGTCATCTATGAATTTTGGATCCGTGAACAGGTTAATGTCCGACGAGTGAAAGGAACGAAGCAGGCCGCCACTGGTAATATCCAGGATGTGCAATTCACTCCTGCCATCGGTACTGATCTGCACGGCAGCCAGTTTTGAGCCATCCTGCGAGATATCCGGTGTAAAATATTTTGTTTTATGAGTGAGTGTTTGCTCCTGCCGGGTCTGCACATCCAGGAGCTTGATGACACTGTAATCCCGCCAACTCCAGCGTGGATCGGTCTCATAAGCAGCATACACAATCTTTCCATTCCGGTAAGAAAACTGCTCGTCAATCGAAATGTCTCTTACTTTCAACAGGTGTTCTCCATGTTTATCCTTTATATAGAACGCCGGCCGGTGGCGATAACTGGTTTTCAGGTAAACGAGAGAATCATTACCCATCGAGTAAGGGAAATAATAGCTGGTCACATAGTGTTGATTCACAGGAAAAACATATTCATCCTTTGAAGTGGCAGGCGTTGATTTCGTTTTATAAAAATCAAGTACCTGTTCCCTGAACGTTTTGTAATCAATCCCGGCATATTTTTTTATAGCATTCTGAAAAGGATAGAACAGGCCTTTAAAAGCGCTGGCATCGTGGGTGACCTTTGTCCAGAAGTCCGCTCCATATTTTTCCCTTCCATAATTCACAAACAGGTAACCGAGATAGTAATGGTTGGGTATATAGTCTTTTAAGGAACCGTTACGAAGTTTCATCCAGGAATATTTTTTACCTGCCTGCCAAAGTGCCGGGTAAGCATTCAGGAAATGAGGCAGGCGGCCCCTGCCCTGGTGAGTCATGACTGTTTCATTGAATACCGCATCACCTTCGTAAAACCAATCGGGGATGGCGGCATTGATCGCCAGTGAATAACCATCCTCGCCCGCGAGGAATTTCATGAATTTGCTCAGGCCATAATTGAAATTATTGAATTGCTGTACGTGCCGGTATTCATGTACCGCCAACTGGTCGGCCCATGGAATACTTCCTTCTTTTAAGTTATTGAGGGCCGGCGTAAGAAAATATTCACTGCGGAAAGGCCCGAGGTTCACATATCCATTGGCAACCGTGGTCTGGTTTTGCAAAACAATATTGATCTTCCTGAGTTGGTCGCCCAATGAAACCGGTTTGTGCGCAGCAAGATAATGTACGATCGAAGCCACCCGGATGGCCTGGCTGTCAAGACCCACGGGAAAAATAACCCTGGCCGTATCGGTATTAATCTGTTTCCATTTCAACGATGGCGGATTGCCTCCGAATTGCTGTGACTGCGCATAAACACAAAAAAGCAATAAGGCAGCTGCAGTCAAAAGTTTTCGCATGGAGGTGGAGTATTTTAGGGGAAGTTACGGAGGAAAAGATTGTCCACAGTCAGTAGTAAAAGTGAATGGCAAGTCTTGAATAAAACTTAATTACAAGTCGATGAAGATAAGATAATGAAGATAATCGACCGTGAACTAACGCCTGCCAACTGTTGAATGGCTAGTCTGCCATCATTATAGAAGCGCTCCAAAACAATGACTCCTTGAATCTGGCCAAGCGCAGGAATTCTGCCTGTTTAAAGGTTTTTTGTTTATCACCTGTCTTTATCCAGTTGCTGTAAAAACTGTTCATCAATTGCTGGGTGGCCTCATCATCCACTTTCCATAAGCTCATGATGATCGCTTCCGCTCCCGCTGCAAGAAAAGCTCTTTGCAATCCATACACACCCTCTCCGGCTTTTACTTCTCCCAGCCCGGTTTCGCAGGCACTAAGCACCACAAGATTTGTTCCTTTCAGGTCAAGATCCATGGCCTCATAGGATGTCATGATCCCATTATTGCTGCTATCAAGACCCGGGGCGAGCCTATCGGCCTCAGAAGCACCGGTCAGCATCAACCCGGACCGGAGCAATACATTGTCTTTTGCATAATCAGCCTGTACGCCAATGGGCCAGCTTGCTTTATCCACGTCCTTCAGAAAATAGCCATGGGTAGCAATATGCAATATGGCTTCTTTGTGTGCAGATTTTAAATTCGTTTCCGTTGCATCTCTCTGTACAAGTTCAGATACCTGGTAACCCGATGCTTTCAACAATTTATCGATCCCATCTACTTCTACCTTGGTGCCGGGTAATGCCGTGATCACCCCTACTCCATAATCAGGGAAGCCAAGGAGAGTGGCTTTTTTCCCATTGCCGTTGCTTGTAATCTTTTTCAGCTTTACCAGGTCACGGGAGTTGCCCACCAGCACAATATCATATTGATTGATGAGAAAATCTCCCCCCGGTTTTTTCAGCGTGTACAGGTTCACCTGGTTATAGACCCCGTCCATCGAAACATAGATCCTTTTTTTGCCCTGTACCCCAGGATCAATGAGCCCCCAGTAATGGGCGTAAGACTGTTCATCATTGATCTTGTTTTTCATGGACAGCCGGTATGTTTTGGCAAACTTGTTTTCCATATCAGTGCCATCTTCCATCACCACCAGTCGTGGTTCCCGATTGTCTTTGGTGACGACCAATGCCAGGTACCTGCAGTCATCGGTGAACACCTGATCAAATTTTCTCAGCCGGATGAACTCGATCGCGGCCTCATCGCTCTTCAGTTCATTTTGGACTTCTGCGAATTTTGTTTTGGCGACAAAATAGAATTGAGAAAACTCTTTCGAATTTTCCGAAAGTCTTTTTTCCATTGCATTGGTGGCCTTCTCCATGGAATCGATATCGATACCCTGTTCTTTCAGATCTGCCTTTGAGTAAGCATACAGTGTTGTCAACTGTTCCTTGCTATCGAGCCAGGCAATATAATCATTGACCAACTGCTCATTGCCGCCATTCAGGATGCTTTCACTTACTTTACGGGTAGAGTTAAGCAGCAAGCCCTTAGTAGCCAGCCGGTATTCGAATACATCAAAAATGATCTCTTTATTCGTGGGGATCGCCTCCAATGCAAAATCATAAAAGCGGTCAAAACGGGGCGAGAGCAGGTCCCAATACCTTGTTTTCTCAGCTTCACTCATGGGTGGGAAATAACGGTTGATAAAATCGAGTGATTTCTCCATGACATCCTTATACAGCGTATAGGCTCTGTCCAGGATTTTTTTCTTCCATTGAAGAATGGCCATATCTTCCTCTGACTGCACAAAAAGCGGGTGGACCTCTCCCAATGCTTCTCTCCGGGTCTGCAAAGCTTTATCCAGCAAGGGTTCTGCTTCATCATACCGCCCTTTGTAGCGGTAGAAATTCCCCAAATCACTGATCACCTTCGCATAGGCGGGGCTGTTTTCTGTCAGCTTTTCTTTGTAGATATCCGCTGATTGTTTCAGCATTTCCTCCACCTTGCCTTCTTTATTCATCAACAGGTAAAGAATGGCCAGGTTATTCAGCATATTGGCATGATCGGGCGTGCCTTTCTCTACTCTTTTCTCCAGCTTCGTATAAATATTCTCCGCTTCACTGTATTTTCCCATCTGCTGGTAGAGCAGAGCCAGGTTGGAAAGGAATTTTAAATGATTCTTCGCCTTGGTCACCTCCAGTTTCCCCGCCAGGTCCAGCGATTGTTCCAGTAGTTTCACCGCCGCGTCGTACCGGCCCATTGACTGGTAAAGAATGGCTTCATTATTCAGAGCAATTGCATACACCATGTCCTCTTCCTGTTTATTGGCCTTCATGATGGAAATAGCCGAAGCAAATTCTTTTTCTGATTCGTTGTATTGGCCCAGGTTGTAATGAAGAACCGCATAGTTGTTCAGGGAGGCAGCCACTGCCATATTGGTTGGTCCCAGTTTTTCCCTTCGCATATCCAGGGCATCGGAAGTGAATTTATCCGCCTGGGAAAAACGACCCATCGAAGTATACAGTAATCCCTGGCTGGCGATGGTTTTCAGGTAACTAAGATCATTGGTGAGATAGGCTTTCTCAAAATAATATTTGGCTGCACTCAATTTCTTCGCAGCATAAACATAACGGCTGGTGGCATAGGCCGACTGCCCCATCTGGAGGCTCAGGCGGGCATTTTCTTCATCAGTGATGTTCACATCCCTGTAAAGGGAATTGGCAATACCGGCCAGTCGTAAGAATTTGGTTCCAAATGCTCCCCTGCCCTGCCCGCCAAACAAACCGGAGTTATCGCTTAAAAGGATGGCATAATCAATGTCAGTGGAATCGAATTCATTTTTGAAATCATCCAACTCCTTATAAGCAGCCTGCCGGGCCTTGTTTTCCGCACTGTATTTCGCATTATCGGCTTCGCTTTTTGCCTTGCCGGTAACCTTGTCTTTTAACCGGTTCAATATCTGGGAGGAGGATGGGAGTGTAAATAGCAGCAATAGGATTCCAATTGGAATTTTCATGTTTTCATTTTTGGATGAAGGATAGGTGAACGCAACACTTAACAATTTACAGCTATTTTTTTGTTTTGTGCCCGACTGCCCATAACAAGCCCTGCCATGAGCAGGCAGGAACCAGCCACCGGTAACAAGCAACCAGCAACCATTCATCCATGGGATTCATCATTGGTAACAATCCTTTCTGCGAATGATTTTTCCTGTTTAGTTTGGTCATATTAAAATTTTGATTTATGAAAAAGATCTGCTTCCTACTGCTTGCTTTTGCGTGTATGGATCATTTGAGCGCACAAATACCATTGACTGTTTTGCCCACCGTGTCCAAGCAATAATCCTGGTACCTT
>CAYSIU010000153.1:0-6687 GCA_964431095.1 uncultured Chitinophaga sp.
CGCGCCGATGTAAAGACTATTCTGCAGGGTCCCAAAAAAATCGAAGATAGGAGATAGATCTGCCAGGACTTGGGAGTCGGCCTGACGAAGGAGCCGCGACTGTGACTCATCAACGATGTAGCTCGGGCCGGGCAGATTCTCTCCACTAACAAGGTGCAACCGACTACGAAATGTGTTGGTGTCTCTTCGAAGCTTGACCGTGAGTGCTTTTGGCAGCCCGGATGGGCTCAGAGAGTCGGGATGAAATTTCCACTCTACCTCAAGATCCAGGTCGGTCGAAAGAGAAAACAAATCTGCAGAGTCATCAATTTCCGTTGGAAGGTTGAACGGCTGATTATTAGAAAGCGAGTGATGTAATCCCGTGTGCAGTCGCGTCCAAGATCCCAATAGGCTCCGCAAGTCATGAAAAAAACGAAATAAGAAATAATCCCGGGCCCCTTTTCACCATATTCTTTTTACCTTAGAAAGACCAATTTTCACTGCTTATGTACCGTGCAGCCAAAAAAAAGGTTCATTCCCTGCTACATCCCGAGATCGTGGGTGATTCGCACTGGGATAAGATCATCAATATCTTCATCGTCATTCTTATCATCCTGAATGTAATTGCGGTGATGGTGGAAACCATCAAACCAGTCTATGCAAAATATGCAGACTTCTTTGATAATTTCGACCGGATTTCAGTGGGTATTTTCACGGTCGAATACATCCTGAGGGTATGGAGCAGCAATCATGATGAAAGATACAAGCACAGTGTGTGGGGTCGCCTGAAATACATGATGTCAGGCCCGGCATTGATTGATCTGCTTGCCATATTCCCTTCCTACCTGCGCGCCTTTATCAGTCTTGATCTCCGTGCGCTGCGGATGTTGCGGCTATTACGGTTCTTCCGTCTCTTCAGGCTCACTGCTTACACCAAATCGGCCCACATGATCAAAAATGTTTTTAAAAAAAGGGCCAATGAGCTGGTGTTAAGTTTTATTCTCGCTATTTTCCTGATCATTATAGCGTCCTGCATCATCTATTTTGCCGAGCACCGGTACCCCAGCGAGCAAATAAGCCGATTTAAAAGCATTCCCGATACGATCTGGTGGGCTGTCGTTTCATTGACAACAACAGGTTATGGCGATATGGTTCCTTTAACAAATATCGGCAAAGTACTGGCCAGCATTATCATGATGACGGGTGTCGCATTCTTTGCATTGCCCGCGGGGATCATCACGGCAGGATTTATTGAAGAGTTTCGCTTAACCAGGGTCAAAAAAACGCATAAATGTCCTCATTGTGGCGCTGAAATTGAACTGGAAGATCCGGACCACCAGCATTGAATATGAATGACATGGTTCGGGATGTGATAATAAAAATAAATAATAACTTTCTTTGTGCAGCCGGCTGCAAATGATGTTCTGTTCCAACAGCGAAATCAGCTGAATCACCCAACATTCACTAAAACCCTTTCTTTCCTTTCAGATTATATTTCTGTTCGTAACGTTCGTTGAGCTGTTTTTGTTTGTCGTCAAGATTGATCTGGCGTCCCTGGATGAAGGCGTCGGTGACATTGCTGGTACTCATATCCAGGATATCGCCCGAACTGATAATAATATTCGCGTCCTTTCCCGGTTCAATACTCCCGGTCTTATCGGCCACGCCCATGATTTTGGCAGCATTCAGGGTGATCGCTGCCAGCGCTTCTTCTTTTGTTAACCCATAAGTCGCTGCGGTACCCGCGTTAAAAGGCAGATTGCGCCCCCGGGTCTGGGCATCGTCGTCTGAAATTGCGAATAATACTCCGGCTTTTTGCAACGCAGCAGCTGTTTTATAAGGCTGGTCCACATCATCATCGGCCGTGGTAGGCAGGCTGTGCATTTGTTGAAGGATCACCGAAACATTGTGCTGCTTCAGCAGGTCAGGGATCTGCCAGCTTTCGCTGGCGCCCACGATCACTACATCGAACCCGAATTCTTTTACAAAATCCAGTGCTACCAGCATTTGTTTTACCGTGTTGGCATGAACGTATAACTTTTGCTTTTTGGAGAAAAGATTTTTCACCGCTTCGTATTTCAGGTTGGTTTCGTCGTGTGTGGGAGCTGCGCTGTAAGCTTTGGCTTCGCGGAAAAAAGCCTTGAGTTTTTCAAGTTGATCCAATCCTTCTTTTACGGGATCAGTCTGCGCACCTTCATTCGGACCGCCCGGTCTCATTCCGCCGCCACCCCCTCTTCCAAAACTCGGGCGCGGCATCAGGGATGGCATGTACAGGTGCATGCCTCCATCCGTATTATACGACGCATCTTCCCAATTCCACGCGTCTAATTGTACCACCGAAGAAGAGCCGGCGAGGAAACTTCCCTGCGGAACGATATTCGCCACCAGTATCCCGTTGGAACGAAGTGTATTTATCACCTTTGAATCTGTATTGTAAGCGACAATGGAACGCACACTGGGGTTCATATCCCCTATTTCCCGGACATCATTCGATGCACGTACTGCACCAATCTCGATCAGTCCCAATGAGCTTACCGGGAGGATCAGTCCTGGGTAAACATGCTTTCCCTTTGCATCCACTACATTGCCGGCATCGGCGGGAATGCTGATGTTGTTGCCAACTTTTTCAATCTTCCCGTCGCGGATCTGGATAACCCCATTCTCGATCACGGTCCCGTTACCCACGTGGATGGTCGCATTTTTAATAAACATGACTCCTTTCTGCGGAGGGGCCGGCAACACGTTTGACTGCGAATGAACAGCCATAACCGTTGTCAAGAGCAAACCAAAAAGAAATATCTTCTTCATGTATAAAGATTTTAATTGTTATCAATATCATCGGCATCGATCACCAGCAGTCCATAGTTGTGCGAATAATCACTGCAGGTATGCATGATATAGTACGTGGGTTGCGCCGGGATCACGGGTGCCCCGCTTCTTTTCTCCCCATTCATTTTTTTCACCAGCCTGGCTCTTTCCGCATCAATCTCCTTCTGCATCTGTTCATCTTTTTGCCGGTCAAAATAGACAGTTCCGTCAACGATCGTATACAGCGACTTGGCATAAATGCTGAGCGGGCTGTCGGACCACAATACCACATCTGCATCTTTGCCCACCTTCAAGCTTCCTACCCTGTCATTCACATGGAGCATCTTTGCGGGGTTGATGGTCACCAGGTCCAACGCTTCCTCCGGGCTCAAACCTCCATACTTAATTGTTTTGGCTGCTTCCTGGTTCAGTCTTCTGGCCATTTCCGCATCATCTGAATTGATTGCAACATTCAACCCGACACGCACCATGATCGCCGCATTATATGGAATGGCATCCTCCACTTCCACTTTATAAGCCCACCAATCGGAAAAAGTGGAAGCATTCGCCCCGTGTTTCAGCATTTTATCGGCTACTTTATAACCTTCGAGGATATGCGTAAATGTGTTCACCTTGAAACCCATCCTGTCGGCCACATCGATCAGACCGGTGATCTCGCTCTGTACATAAGAGTGACAGGTGATGAACCTTTTATTGTCGAGGATCTCCACCAGCGCATCCAGTTCCAGATCGCGGCGGGGCGGGTAGAGTCCGGTCAGCGGTTTTTTATCTTTCAATAATTTTTCTTTGGCCGCATTATAATCCTGCCATTCTTTTTTATAATCCTTTGCACGGGTGAATGCATCCACAAAAACCTGCTCCACTCCCATCCGGGTATCCGGGTAACGGTTATTCCCCTGGGTGGCAGCCGTACGTTTTACATTCTCACCCAATGCAAATTTTATAAACCCGTCCGAGTTTTTGAATTTCAGTTCATCATCATTGACGCCCCAGCGGAGTTTGATCAGTTGCGTCTGACCCCCGATGGGATTGGCTGAACCATGCAGGATATGCGAAGTGGTAACCCCCCCGCTCAACTGGCGATAAATATTGATGTCTTCGGGATTTAAATTATCTCCAATCCTCACTTCCGCCGACACGGATTGCGCACCTTCGTTAATGGAAGCTGCGGCAATATGCGAGTGTTCATCAATGACCCCCGGGGATAGATGTTTCCCGGTACCGTCAATGATCCTGGCCCCGGGTTCATTCAGGTTCTTCCCGATTGCAGCGATCTTCCCGTTCTTTAACAATACATCCGTACCCGCTAACACACCCTCTTTCTCGCAGGTCCAAACGGTGGCATTCTTAATGAGTATTGTTTCCTGTTTGGGCTGATGATCCTCATCCCAGCCAAATGGCATGAAAGGATAAGTGACCTTCCCCAATACAGGCGGCTCTTTTTTCTTAGCCGTATCCGGTTTCATTTCTGCCGCTTTTACAAACACCGCTGTCCAGGTTAATTCATTCCCCAATGAATCCAAACCGGTCCCGTTCCATTCAGTTCCGCTGCTGATACCTGCCAATCTTGTTGCAGAGGCAGGTAATGGGATGGCCTGGTCAGCGGCACCGAATCTCCCGCCGAAACCGCCGGGTCTTCTTTGCGTGCTGTCACCGGGCTGAAAGGAAGGTCTTTGCCGCCTGGGCATGGGCGCATAACCCAGTTTTACCTGTTTACCGTCAAAACTGAATTTGGTGTTCATCGTGTCCTTTGCATAAAGACTTGCAGAGCTGGAACTTTTTACATCCAACGTGTATTGTTCGGTACCGGCCGGAGTATTGACAGTGAGATTATAGATACCGGAGATATTGTCATCCTTCACGCCGTATTTTATTCCCTGGATATAATTATAAAGAATATTTGTTTTATCATTGAAAATAGGGCCATTCGTAACCAGGAAATTGGCCAGTTTCCCCTCATCAAGGCTTCCCACTTTATCATATACCCCCATCAGGGTGGCCGGGGTCTTTGTCAATGCTTCTATGGCTTTTGATTCGCTCAGGCCATAATCCATGGCTTTGCGGAGATTGGCCCAGAACGAAGTAATGCTTCTCAGGTCGGCTGTTGTAATACAGAATGGGATCCCCGCTTTTTCAAAAGCAGCGGGATTGGTGGGAGCCAGCTCCCAATGTTTCATGTCTTCCAGTGAAACAAACCTCGCATCGTTGGGGTCTTCCACATCCTGTGCCTGGGGATAGTTGAGCGGAAGAATGAAAGCCGCATTGGTCGATTTCATTTCTTTGATCCGCTGATACTCATTTTGACCGGCCTTGATGATGTATTGCACACCAAATTCATCCCCGATCCTGTCGGCCCGCAGGTCATTCCATTTATCATTGGCTTCAAATATCTGGGGCAGGTTTTGTTCGTCGATCCAGGATTGCAGCGAGGCGTTAAAACCTTCGAGGTAAGGTTTGTTCTTATACCAGGCAGCATCAAGATAAGTCTGGCGCAGGAGGGCTATATAACCCATCATCGAACTCGGATAGGATTGGGCGGAAGTTCCTTTATTGAAAGAATAATGGGCGGAGGCTTTTTCTTTTATGACGACGAGATTCTCTTTTTCATTGGCGAGTGTAACAACCGCTCCTGTACCCCTGGCCACACCGTCTTTCACATGGGTCAATACCGTACCAAAGCCCGCTTCCCGCATTGGTTTTGCTACGGCATCATTTACATTAAACACTTTGTAAACGTCCGTTTCCGGTTTGATGGCCTGGTTCCAGCCAAAGGGGCCTTTTGTATTGGATTCGATCTGTTGCTGTGCAAAAAAATTGAATCCTCCTGTTTGCTGTGGCTGTCGCTGCGGTGTGCCATAATCCGTATAGATATCAATAAATGATGGATAAAGGTATTTGCCTTTGCAATCAACCTCCACAGCACCCGCAGGAACAGCGAGGTTGCTGCCGACTGCAACGATCTTTCCATCTTTGATAACCAGGGTCGCATTCGACAGGGTTGTACTGATATCCTTGACAATGGTGGCGTTGGTGAATGCATAATATCCGTGGCGGGGATCAGCTACGCCATTTTCGGGGAAAGTGGGCTGGGCAAAGACAGGAATGCAGGAAAGAGAGCAGCAGACCAGTGCCAGCCAAAAACCGGGTTTTCTCATTGCATGAAAGTTTTAAAGTGACCAATTTAAAGCAATCGCGGTTATATTGGTCATTTAGTTGATAAAAGGTTTTTTTAAGCAGAGAGTCTCCAACCCTTAAAGGTTGGAGACCGTCCTGACGGGACTGCCCTTTCCCCGGAACTTTGGTTATCTTTGACAGTAATATTATAACTGTTTGTTATATGGCCGGCGCAGCATCCATGAACACATTACCCGATTTCACGCTTTCACCCCGGATCGACCAGGTAGGGGCCGAGGAACGGGCTGCCCGTTTTACGAGGAGGAGCATCAAAAAAGAATCCAAAATAAATGGATTAAACCTGGTGCTCAATATGATCGACCTCACCACGCTTGAAGGAAAAGATACAGATGGTAAAGTGAAACAGCTTTGTTATAAAGCCATGCACCTCCATGATGCTATGCCCGGGCTGCCTACGGTAGCGGCCGTCTGTGTATATCCTTCAATGGTCCGCGTGGCAAAAAAAACGCTGGATGGATCCGGAATAAAAGTGGCTTCTGTTGCTACGGCTTTCCCCAGCGGGCACGCTTCCCGGGATGTAAAGATCAGGGACACTAAATATGCGGTAGCGGAAGGAGCCGATGAAGTGGACATGGTGATCAGCCGTGGAAAATTTCATGCCGGTGAATAAAATTTTGAGTTCGATGAAATAGCCGAAGTGAAAAAAGCCGTTGGAGCGGCGCGACTAAAAGTGATCACCAAAAA
>CAYSIU010000154.1:0-6686 GCA_964431095.1 uncultured Chitinophaga sp.
GCCGGGGCAATGATCCCTCCAGGGCACATACAAAATGAAAAAACGGGTTTTCCTTCCACCTGCTGCACCCAATGATAAGAAGCGGGAGGTAAAAACCTGTCCCGGGTCCTGCAATGGTATTGAGCACTATCAATCAGTGCCTGTGGATGTTCAACCCTGACACCTAATGCAAATGGTTTTGTTTCAATCAGGATCTTTTTTGAATGAAGCAAAAGGAAAATATCCCGGGCCGAATGACCGGTAGCCAGGATTACTGCATCCGCTTCAAAACTGTCCCCGTCGGCTGTTTGAACTGCTGTTATTTTATCATCCCTAAGCGTCATGTCAACCACTTTTTTTTCAAACAGGATTTCAGCACCTGCCTCGATGATCCTTTTCCGCATAGAGGTGATAATATGAGGTAATTTATTGGTGCCTATGTGCGGATGCGATTCATATAATATGTTTTCGGCGGCGCCAAAATGCACAAAAAGGTTGAGAATGCGGTTTACATCACCCCTTTTGCTGCTCCGGGTGTATAACTTACCATCGCTATACGTGCCTGCGCCACCTTCTCCAAAACAATAATTGCTATCCGGGTTTACTTTACCTTCTTTGTTCAGGAGAGCCAGGTCCCTTCTCCGGGCCCTCACGTCTTTTCCCCTTTCCAGCAGGATGGGTTTGATACCCGATTCCATCAATTGCAATGCTGCAAACAAACCAGCCGGGCCGGCACCTATAATAATGACCGTTCGTTCTGCTTTTGCTACATCTTTAAAATGAAATGGCATCAGTTCCCGCTGCTGAAAGGGCTCATGAATGAATGCTCTCACGGTCATATGGAACCGCACCTGGCGTCCCCTTGCATCAATGGAATGTTTCAAAATATGGTATCCTGAAACGGCCCGGATACTGACCCCCGTGGAATCAGCAATATATTGCCTGACCAGTGTATCACTGGATGCTTCAGAAGGAAGCAGTTGAAGAGTGACCGTAGTTTGCATTCTATCAGGTATTTATCCTGGAAGGACTTCAAAGATGGGATAAAACAATAGTACGTAAACGGGTTTAACAAAGTGGGGGATCGCTAATTCTGGCCCATGCCGAAGGCTCTTCAGTGCATTGAGAATGACTATTTTATATGCAAATCATAGCGATTGTCGGTTCAAGGCGACCCAATGGATGAAGAATGAAAACCGGGGGATATGATGATCATTTCATCGGTCATTATGGTAATGATAGGCTTTGCCTGTTAGCCAGGCTGACTTATCATTATGATCTCAGTTTTATACCAATAGGAAATAAAACAAGGGATATGATTTTCAAAATTCAGAATCCCGGTATCTGGATTTTGGGATTATCATTGTTACAACAAGATTGATTCGCTGTGATTTATTTGAGATAATAAAAATCCGGGCCGGGTTAAAAGCAGTTGAATTGGTTGATCATTACAAATAGCATTTATAAAGATTCGATCATTTCATTTATCATGGTAGCAATTAATACAATGAGAATGATAATGTAAGTGATGAACTTGGTCCGCAGCAATTGAATAAGCGAGCTTACCAGTGGGGTAAATCTATACTTTTTTGACCGATGGGTCATTCATTAAGAATAAGAATGGGTAAGATGGATCGCCAGCCAGCCCGGGTGGGCAGGGATTGTTCCGACGAGCTGAGGGTTTGATTTTTCCAAATTTTCCGGCAAAAAAATGGCAAATTTTCATACAATTTCTGTTTCACAAAAAACGGGAGGGTAAAAATTTTTTTTTAGGAAAGAATTGTTGATATTCGCTTCCCTGTCCTGCTATGTTTTCTGGAATGGTGAAAAAGGTATCCGGACGATTTATTGACGACTATAATTAACCCGATATATAAACTGCTTATTGCCTGATGGAGAAGAACGCTGAAAAAATCTGGACCAATTGTTTAAAGATCATAAAAGATATCGTTGAATGGCAGCATTTCAAGACATGGTTCGAACCCATCAAGCCCGTATCACTGAAAAATAATGTTCTCGTCATCCAGGTTCCCAGCCAATTCTTTTTTGAATATCTTGAAGAACATTATGTAAATTTATTAGCGAAGACACTGAAGAGAGAATTAGGCAAAGATGCACACCTGGAATACCGGATCATGGTGGACAGCGGTAACAGTAAAAACAAACCTGTTACGATGGATGTAAGTGGCCAGGGTTTTAAAACTTTTTCGAACAACGAAATGGATTTTCCATTAGTCATAAATAATCCTGTAAAAAACCCCTTTGTCATCCCGGGTCTGAAGAAGATGCAGATCGACCCGCAGTTGAATCATATTTACAGTTTTGATGCCTTCGTAGAAGGGGATTGCAACCGGGTGGCCCGCAGGGCCGGGAAAACCGTTGCCGATAAGCCCGGGGCCAATTCCTTTAACCCTTTGGTTATTTACGGTGGGGTAGGACTTGGAAAGACCCACCTGGCTCAAGCCATTGGAAATGAAGTAAAAAGACTACATCCCAACAAAGTGGTCCTCTATGTGAGCTCGGAAAAGTTCATCAACCAGTTCATGGACCACAGCCGCAATAATGCCATTAATGATTTTATTCATTTCTATCAGTTGATCGATGTCCTGATCCTGGATGATGTCCAGTTTTTTGCCAAAGCCGAGAAGTCGCAGGATGCTTTTTTTGCCATTTTCAACCATTTACATCAATCGCATAAACAACTCGTTCTTACTTCCGATAAATCGCCCAAAGACCTGGAGGGTGTACAGGAAAGATTGCTGAGCCGTTTCCGCTGGGGGCTAAGCGCTGATCTGCAGGTGCCGGAATATGATACACGGATGGAGATTCTCGAAAAGAAAATGAAGAACGACGGACTGGATATGCCGAAAGAGGTAGTAAAATATATTGCTTACAATATCAGCAATAATGTAAGAGAGCTGGAGGGTGCTTTGATATCATTGTTGGCACAATCTTCGCTGAACAGGAGGGAGATTGACCTAGACTTAGCCAAGAAAGTGTTACGGAATTTTGTCAAATCGTCCAGCAAAGAGATCACGATCGAAACCATCCAGAAAATGGTTTGCGAATACTTTGATGTGCCTTATGATAAGCTCCTCCAAAAAACGCGCAAAAGAGAGATCGTACAGGCCCGCCAGATTACGATGTACCTGGCAAAGGCTTTTACCAAGAATTCACTCAAAACGATCGGGGAGCACTTTGGCGGCCGTGATCATACCACAGTAATTCATTCCTGCCAGACCGTAAAGGACCTCATGGATACCGATGGGGTATTCAGGGAAAATGTATTAGAGTTGCAGCAAAAAGTGCAATTAGCTGCGATGTAATCATTATTTAAATTCAATTATTGAATTCAGGATTGCTGATCCTGGTCAATGACTTTATCATTGTGATGGTCAGTTGGTGACCGGACCAGGGATGTTTTTTGGGATTTTTTGGACCTAATCTTTAATTTTGCCCTCTTTCAAACAGCAAATCCGGAGAGGTGCCTGAGTGGCCGAAAGGGCCGGTTTGCTAAACCGTTGTACGGGCTAAAACCTGTACCGAGGGTTCGAATCCCTCCCTCTCCGCTAGTGAATCAATGCTGCGAATATTCGCACGTTTTTGTTCTGGAGCGTCGCCAGGCTCGCCTGAGCGAAAGTGTAAGAACAAAAATGAAGTGGAGCGAAGCCACTCACCCTGGGATCACAGCAGCTAATCCCTCCCTCTCCGCAAGTAAGTAATGCCCCTGTTTAAGGGGTTTTTTCAAGACGTTGTCAGCCTGATTGCAGAAGCGGAAAAAAATCAGAGAGTGAGCAGAGTCCATAACAGTGTTGGGTCATGACCAACCCACCCTAAGCTGCTTTTTTTCGTCATGATGATACTTTTCATTTCTACAATCGCCTGAAGACGGCTTGAAACCGGTTAAAAGGAGATACCCTGCAGCGGGTATCTGCAGGGAAGTAAAAGCACATTATATTCGGGGATAATTTTAAACCAGGTATATGAAAAAGGCTTTGTTATTTGTCGGAGTATTGTTTTTTATAGCTCAACAGGCCCTGTCGCAAAATTTTCCCGGCACTAAATGCACCACACTGATGGGGGAGGCCATGTTCGGTAAAATAGAAGATACGGTGAAATCAATAAAGATTAATTCCAGGGGCATGGCCGATAATTATCATACCTGGGAACCCGGAACGGAATTGCTGGTAAAATTCATGCCCGGGGGAAGCAAAACGCTGAGAGATAAAGTGATGCTCAATGCAAGGGAATGGGAAAAATATGCCAATATCAGCTTCCGCTTTGTGCCGGATGATGCCGGGTTTACCAACCTGCGGATAAAACTGGGCCAGGGATTGGGTCATAATTCAGCGGTGGGGACCGAAGCCAACTTCAGGGCACAGTCTGTGCAAACCATCAATTTCGACACCTTGTATTATGCTGATTTTGACTACTATGTTGCAACGATGAAAAAAAAGGGGCTGGAACCTCCCTATAACCTTGATCAATTGACCGATGAGATGCGACTGGATCCCGATCATTGGAGCAATGCCGAATTGCGGCGGGTGGTGATGCATGAGTTTGGGCATTCGCTGGGACTGTTGCACGAACAAAGCTACCCGGCTGCAATCAACTGGAAGAAAACCGATTCCGTTTATAGTTATTACTTGCAGACCCAGGGCTGGACGAAGGAACAGGTGGATTTCAATGTGTTTGATGTAGGCAACCAGTTTTATACAAATGGTACCAGCTACGATTCCAAATCCATCATGCACTATGCCATCAATGCGTGGGAAACGACAGACGGGTACACCGTGAAAAATAATTTTGAGCTTTCTGCCGGGGATAAGACCCTGATTGCAGCACTATATCCCAAAGGGAACGCAACATTGTCGAAAGTAGTGCCCAAAGTGAATATCAGTGACTTTTCAAACCTGGATGTCAGCTACGATTCCATCCGGCAAGGCTTAGTGATCAAACCGTCATTTGACCTGAAAACCAACTCCAAACTGGGAGAGGTTTATTTTGTCGCAAGGCTGGCGAATGAAGAGGGATATTATTTAAAAACCAATAATTTTTATTACAGCTGGGGAGGCGTTATGGCTGTTTACCTCAAAATGAACCTGATGCCTGATTCTAAAGTCAGCTATAATAAAAACAATAAAAAGAACCTGGAGTTATTTTTCCCCTTCCTGACATTCCCGGAACTCTACGGGCAGAAGGTCAGGGTGGCTTTTGCCGTATACCTTGACGATGTGGCCAATAACCAGATGGATAAACTGATGTACTTCTCAGCTACGAACGTATTGAGCATTCCCCGTTAGCCTATGTAAATTGGATAAATAATGCCCTGGTCAAGACAGGGAAAAATTCGTTAACTTTCCTGACGATCAATAAACTTTGTATGAAAATTCATTTCTTTTCAGCACTGGTACTGAGCCTGCTGAGTACGACCCTGTCGGCGCAAACAAAAAAAATTGCGTTTGAAAGCCACAGCGGAAGCCGGGAACATTTCGATATCGCGATTACCAATAGCGAATTTGATGGTGAGGAATCGGACTTTGGATTACCCCCTTCCAAAGATATAAAGACCTATAAGCTGGATAGCGTCATATTCGTTTCAGATACGCTGGCCGTGGTTGTAAAAAACGAGTATAGCCGTTTGTTTAGCCAGTCAAAGGACTCTGCCAGATTCGTCAGGATGGTAAAAGACTCTGTTTATAACAGCGAACTATTTGCCCGGAAACATTCCCTGGACAGTATAAAGAGGGTATTAAAAAAGGACCCTTATTATATCAATTCCAACAGTATTAATAAGGTAACATTTGTCGGATACGATAATAATCAAAAGCCGCCCGATAAGAAACAGCAGCTGGCACCCCCTGTTATCAACGATGATGGACCGGATAATCGTTCTCCCGTTGATAGGGAACTTGTTCTGATGCTGGGTACGATACTGTTGCTGTCATTGCTGGGGGGCTGGGTGACCTGGAGGTTTTATCAACCACGGCTGCAGTAAATCAGAGGTCGTTCCGGCACCATAAACCAGCTGTGCATGAAAAAAGGCTTTGCCTGGGATATTGTTTCCTCTTTTGCCTTTTTCTGTATTGTATTTATTCCTTTTCCATTCAACCTGGTAAAGCTGCAATTACAGGTAACCGATTTTTTTTTCGGAAGACTGATCGGTTTTGTTGCCCATACCTTTTTTAATATCACTTTGAAGGACACCCGTGTTTATTCGGATACGGTTTCCATGTATGTCCTGGTGCTTTTGCTTTTCATCCTTTCTCTTCTTGCAGCTTTTTTGCTTTCCGGTATAAAAAAATGGGCAGTTTACCGTACCAGGGGCCTCCGCTTTGTAAACGGGCTGGCTTGTTATTACCTGGCCCTGCTATTACTGAAATACGGGGTAGATAAGGTTTTTAAGAACCAGTTTTATACTCCCGAGCCTAACACATTGTATACTCCGTTGGGCAGGATGGATAAGGATCTCCTTTATTGGAGTTCGATGGGCACTTCTTATATCTATAGCTTTTTTCTTGGATCGCTGGAGATACTGGCATCTGTATGCATACTTATCAAAAGGACCCGGCTCATGGGTCTGTTATTTAGTTTTGTTATACTGGTAAATGTAGTGGCCGTGAATTTTGGGTTTGACATTTCAGTAAAACTGTTTTCTCTTTTCCTGCTTTTCCTCACGGTTTATTTATTGGTCCCCTTTCTTCCTG
>CAYSIU010000155.1:0-2660 GCA_964431095.1 uncultured Chitinophaga sp.
TGCGTTTTACGGTAGCCGCATTCGCATGCTTGGTTGTAAAATGTAATTTGCTCATTGAAAAATTTTTTTGCTGAGAGCTGTGAGCTACTAGCCAACACTCGCAGCTGTTAATAAATCAACAGTACTGAGCTATCCCTCAATGCTGTTCCCATCTCGCAGCCAGTAGCTCATTGCTCGTGGCTTTTTTGGGGCTGCGAAGATAGGTTTGAATGAATTGCCAACCTTATACTTTGAAGATTAATTTTTACCGGACCCTTATATTTTATTGATTTTCAATAAAAATTTTGACTAAAAATAAAAGTCTTCCAGGAACCGAACTTATTTTGTACCATAAACCTCATAACGCGACTAAAATGGCAACCCACAATCTTGGCCGTACCGTTTTCGGCGACCCAAAGAATTCCGGACACTTGATGACGATCGAAGAAGCGAATCTATTATTGAATGACTGGGTTTCCAATGACCGTCTCCGGCTGCACATGAAACAGGTAGCGGCCGTCATGAAAGCCTGGGCAATCGAAAAGGAAAATGCTGACCCTGCAACTGCTTTAAAATGGGAGCTGGCGGGTCTTTTGCATGATGCTGACTGGGAAAAATATCCTGAACAGCATTGCAGCATCATCATTGAAGAATTGGAAAAAAGGAATATAGACCCGGAGGTCATCCATTGTATCGCCTCGCACGGCCCCCATTATTTTGGAGTGGAACCGGTGACCAGAATGGATAAAATGATCTATGCGATTGATGAGCTTTCCGGGTTCATCCACGCAGTAGCCCTGATCCGCCCGACCCGGTATGAAGACCTGGAAATAAAAAGTGTATTAAAAAGGCTGAAAACCCCCTCTTTCGCCGCCCAGGTAAGCCGGGAAGACATAACAGATGCTCTTTCAAGGGCGGACCTTTCCCTGGAAGACCTGGTCCCGTTCATTATCGACCACCAGAAGGCGGTATAGTAGATCTCCGAAGTGAAAATAATTTTAATATTTTTTTAAACCCTGCTCTTTAAACAGGGTCACAAAACCTGCCCGTGTGTCCCAACCCTATCGTAAGAACATTGAGTCACCAAAAAACGTTCAGTATGAGAAAGCTTTACGCTTGGATCGCGGGGTTTATCCTGACCCTGCCTTCTACTACAATCCATGCCCTACCCGTAACGCCCGATGTGGCCAATTTCACATTTACAGTCGACGATCCCAATAAAAACGTAGTATTTACCAATACTTCCGTCTTGGGAAACGAGCCTGGCATGCGCCGGGCTTTTTGGAGTTTTGGAGATGGGAGCGGGGTGTGGACCCAGCCCCTGGCTGGAACACAGCATCATTATCAATTACCCGGAACTTATACGGTTTGCCTCAAGATCTTCCGTTACAGACCCGACCATCGTGATTCCGTTCTTTCTGCACAAGTCTGTAAACCCGTAGTCATTCATACGGTTTGCCTGGCGGATTTTGAAAAATTACCTCCCCTGGCGGGATCCAACCCCTTGCTGGTAACATTCCGGGCCCTTCCTTGGAATAATAATAATGCAAGACCTGTCAGGATCTGCTGGCAGTTCGGTGACGGAAGAGATACCTGTATTAATTACCCGAACCCCGGGGCTACCCAATTTACTGTTACACACCGTTACAGTTATCCTGGCTTGTATGAAGTATGCGTGAACATCCTTTATTATGGGGGTTGTGAAGCAAGAAAATGTAAAAATATACAGGTGGGAAGACCCGATACCTGCGGAGCCGATTTTGAACGCCTGCCATCTTCCAACACAAGTCCATTACGAGCCTACTTCAGAGCATTGCCCCAGCATAATAATAACCGCAAACCTTCGCGTGTCTGCTGGAGATTTGGTGACGGAAGGGATACCTGTATCAACTACCCTGAGACCTTCACAGGACAATATGTGGTAGTTCACAATTACAACCAACCCGGTACCTATGAAGTGTGTGTGAACATCCTCTATTTTGGTGGGTGCGAAGCACACCGGTGCAAAAATATCCTGATCAGCAGACCCGACACCTGCGGAGCCGACTTTGAACGATTGGCTACCCCCGGTGCCAATCCGTTGTTGGCTTATTTCAAGGCTCTTCCGCAACATAATAATAACCGTAAACCTTCGCGTGTCTGCTGGCATTTTGGGGATGGAAGAGACACCTGTATCAATTACACCGAAACTTATACGGGGCAGTATGTAGTTGCTCACCGTTACAACCAGCCCGGTACATATGAAGTATGCGTGGGCATCCTGTACTTTGGCGGTTGTGAAGCGCATCGTTGCAGAACTATTGTAATCGGAAGACCCGATACCTGCGGAGCCGATTTCGAACGACTTCCCTCGCCAACTGCTTATCCTTTACATGTATATTTTAAGGCCCTGCCGTACAATAATAATAACCGCAAGCCTTCGCGTGTCTGCTGGCACTTCGGCGACGGAAGGGACACTTGTATCAACTATCCTGAGACCTATACCGGACAATATGTTGTAGCGCATAATTACAACCAGCCAGGAACATATGAAGTATGCGTGGGCATCCTGTACTTTGGCGGTTGTGAAGCACATCGTTGCAGAAATATTGTAATCGGAAGACCCGATACCTGCAGTGCCGATTTCGAAAGCATTGCATCCACAGCCAACCCGTTGCGGATCTATTTCAGGGCGCTGCCGC
>CAYSIU010000155.1:2760-6679 GCA_964431095.1 uncultured Chitinophaga sp.
GAAAGCATTGCATCCACAGCCAACCCGTTGCGGATCTATTTCAGGGCGCTGCCGCAACACAATAATAACCGTAAACCTTCACGTGTCTGCTGGCATTTCGGGGATGGAAGAGACACCTGTATTAATTACACTGAAACTTATACGGGGCAGTATGTCGTTGTCCACAATTACAACCAGCCTGGGACCTACCAGGTTTGTATGAATATTTTGTATTTCGGCGGATGTTATGCATACAAATGCAGAAGTATCGTGGTTGCCAGACCCGACACCTGCGGAGCCGATTTTGAAAGCATTGCATCCACAGCCAACCCGTTGCGGATCTATTTCAGGGCGCTGCCGCAACACAATAATAACCGTAAACCTTCACGTGTCTGCTGGCATTTCGGGGATGGAAGAGACACCTGTATTAATTACACTGAAACTTATACGGGGCAGTATGTCGTTGTCCACAATTACAACCAGCCTGGGACCTACCAGGTTTGTATGAATATTTTGTATTTCGGCGGATGCTATGCCTACAAATGCAGAAGTATTGTGGTTGCCAGACCGGATACCTGTGGTGCAGACTTTGAACGCCTGCCCCCGGGTGCGAACAATCCTTTACGCGCGTATTACAGAGCGCTGCCACAGCATAACAATAACCGTAAGCCTTCCCGGATCTGCTGGAGATTCGGCGATGGACAAGACACCTGTATCAATTATACAGAGACCTATACAGGACAATACATAGTAGGACATACGTATAACCACCCCGGACTGTATGAAGTGTGCGTGAACATCCTGTACTTTGGTGGTTGCGAAGCACATCGTTGCAGGCTGATCCAAATTGGAATACCCGATACCTGCGGGGCAGATTTTGAGCGGTTGCCCTCACCCATTGCAAATCTGGCTTATTTCAAAGCGCTGCCGCAACACAATAATAACCGTAAACCTTCGCGTATTTGCTGGAGGTTTGGCGATGGCAATGACACCTGTATCAACTATCCCGAAACTTATACGGGGCAATATGTGGTAGCTCACCGTTACCAACAGCCCGGTGAATACGATGTATGTGTACACATATTGTATTATGGCGGTTGTGAGGCCGATAAATGCAGGCGGATCCTGATCCCACCGGTGCAACAGGAATGTTCTGTAAGGTTATTTGAGATCACTCCTTCCATCACCAGCCTGGTAAGGGGATTCCTTGCCATACCGTCATCCACGCCACCGAGGAGACCGGTACGGGTTTGCTGGCACTTCGGTGATGGCTATGACACCTGTCTCGTGGTAGATCCGGGTGCGCCTATAACCAACTTTTTGATCCGTCATACATACCCCGCACCGGGCACGTACAGGGCTTGCGTCAGCATACTTTACGATGGTGGATGCATCGCATATGCCTGTGTGGAAGTGCTGATCCGTGGCGCCTCCAATCTCTGCGGCGGGTACATGGTGGATTCAATGATGGGACCGAGAACCTTTGCATTCAGAGGCTTCAGTATCCATGCGCCGAATGATGAGGCGATCAGTTATCATTGGACCTTTGGGGATGGCAGCAGTGCGAATGGCCGGGAAGTGACCCATACCTATAACCTGGCGGGTAATTATGAAGTATGTCTGTATATAGCAACAAGATTAGGATGCGAGACAAGGATTTGCAAAACAATACGGTTACCCGGCAATAATGAGCCACAGTTGCACCTGTCTCCGAACCCGGTCATCAATATAATGAACGTGGACTTTTTCTCCACGCATACCGAACAGGTGAACATCCGGATCATTAACAACAGCGGGGTGCAGGTAAGAAGCTATGCCCGCAATGTGACAGTGGGGCCGAATAACTGGACTGTTGATCTGACCACTCTGTTGCCCGGCATTTATTCATTCATCGTCCAGTCACCCAACCAGTTGGCCAGCGCCATTTTTATAAAACAGTAAAGAGTTTTTCTTACGTCAGGGCTAACACACGAAGCCGTTCCCATCCTGAGTTTATCGAAGGATGGGGCGGCTTTTGTAACAAAATACAAGATCAAGACGGGTTCATTGACCGAGATATTTTTCCCGGAATTCATCGTATAGTTTGATCAGCGTATTGGATTTCCCGTCATTGTCAAAGATCTTTTCCCAGAGATTGAGTGGCTCCCAGATGCAGCTGCCCCTGCCTTTTCCTCCGGGCAACCCGAATACGATTTTATTTACCTCTTCTTTCTTTTGCGAGTATTCCGCGACGATCACATCTTTATTATATCTTCTCACCAGGTCATTCAGGTTATCGCGAAGATCATCCAATGTCCCATGCCATTTGGGGTAGTAGGATTCTCCGATCACATCAAAATAGACCCCACGGGCGATCATATTGTCAATAAAGAAAACCGATTCGGCATTTTGCCCACCGAGCGCAATATGCAACAATATGATTACGGAGGGGTCGACCGATTTGACAGCAGCGGTACCCGCATTGATCAACTGGGCCAGGGCGTCCATATTGCTGACATTTCCATCCGGCCAGAGGATGCCGTGGTTCACTTCGTTGCCGATCTGGACCATGTCCGGTGTAGTGCCCTGGTCCTTTAGTTGCTGGATCACCTCTTTTGTATACTCATATACCGCTTTTTTCAATTGTTCCAATGAGAGGTTTCTCCAGGCCGCCGGTTTGTATTGTTTGCCGGGGTCTGCCCAATAATCGCTGTAATGAAAATCAAGAAGCAATTTCATTCCTGCTTCTTTCACCCGCTTTGCCATTTGTTTTGTATGGGCCAGGTCACAAAAACCTTTCTGAGGAGAGTAACCGCTATCCCTTGCCGGATCATTGAATATCCGCAACCGCACATAATTAAAACCATGTTGTTTCAATATGCTGATGGCATCCTGTTCTTTCCCGTTGTCCGAAAATTTCATTCCTTTTGCTTCCAGCTCGGGTAAAAACGAAATATCCGCCCCGAGCATTTTATCTGCTTCCTTTTTATTGCCCGGCCACGAAGCCTGGCTGTTTTTATCGTCGGAGATCAACATTGCATTGCCGGAGGAAACGGTCTGGATATCGGTGCCCCCGCTCCAAAGACCGGTAGCTTTGGCGGTAAACTTTATCATGCCCGGTTTGGTACCCGCCTGAATAATCACCTGGCATTTTCCGTTGAAAAGGCTTCTCTGCCAGGTGCCTGTAGTACATTTATCGGGTTCATGACTGCTGGGATCGCCATTGCCCACCCCAATGATCTTTCCTTCGCCTTCGATGTTGAATTGAATAAGATTATCTGCGTCCGGCACTTCGCGGCCCTGCGCGTCAACCACACTGATCGTAATCACCGCAGCATCTTTGCCATCGGCCAGCATCGTTGTTTTATAGGGTGTAACCACTACTTCAACAGGGAGCCCCGTTGTTTCGATCTTTTCGGTCAATCGCCGGCCATTCTTAAACGCTACCGCTTCCAGCTTCCCGGGTTCATAATTCACGGTCCATTGCAAATGACCATTGCGGGGCATATCTTTCTTCCCAAGCGATTTCCCGTTCAGGAACAACTCGACATTATCGGCATTGGAGTTGACCCATACATCAACCGGGTCACCTTGTTTCTTATTCCAGCCGGCTGCTTTTTCCCTGAAGTTCCAGTGCGGTGAAATATGCAGTACATCTTTGTCGGTCCACCAACTCTGGTAGTAGTAATAAATATTTTTCGGGAACCCGCACATATCCATGATACCAAAATGAGAGTTGATATTCGGCCACTGGTAGGGGGTAGGTTCGCCCCGGTAATCAAAACCGGTCCACACGAAACCTCCAAAGAACCAATCCCTTTCTGCAGCAAACTTCCACCAGGCTTCTGCGGTGCATCCCCACCTCGGGTGATTGAGATCAAAGTCGCTTACATATCCATGGATCGTATCATTGGCATAAATACCGCGCGTGGATACGGTGCTGGCCATTTCACTTCCCCAG
>CAYSIU010000156.1:0-6572 GCA_964431095.1 uncultured Chitinophaga sp.
TTATCATATTTCATCATAAACAAAATTTAAATTCCTTAAAACCGGTTTTTCGCTGAACTTCAAGCCGGATGGAATCCTTTGGAAGGGCGACAAATCGGGTTGTTGATTAAAAACCCATTTATATAAATCGATCAAAATATTTTTGAACGATGATTTATGAATTGGCTCGGCAGCGTGATTTTCGAAATAATCCGCGTGTGTGATCTTTACTTTGATTAGTGCGATTTCATGTTGGATCACTTTTTCTTTTATATCCATATTGAAATTGATATTGTTAACTTCCTCGGGATCGGCAACAATAAATGCTTTCCCAAAAATTTTCATATAAAAATCTTTTCTTTTTTTAATCTCATTACCTATCTTTCTCTCCCTTAAGTCTCCCTTGCAAATTCACCCCTGTTTTATTTCGGCCTCTTGAATTCCGTAACATTATTGTTCAATTAAAATAATCAAGTATGAAAAAAATTCTCCTGGGTCTAAGCCTTATTGGTTTCCTCGTAGCCTGTAACAACAGTAAAGAAAAACCTACTTCCACCGGAACTATGGACAGCACGGGCAAAAGCACGGTTGATCTTCCTTACACGGCTTCTTATTCCAGCAATTTTACGCAGGATATACCGGATGCCGATCTGAAAATGGTACTAATGACGTATAAGGACTGGGCCGGCAACAACATGACCGGGCTCGGCAGTGCCATGGCCGATACGATAGCGGTAGACATGTCGAGCGGGGACCACCTGGTTAAATCCCGGGCCGACCTGATGAAGATATGGACAACCTACCGGGACAGTTTAAGCAAGGTTGATGTTGACATGCAGGGCTGGCACAAAATGTATGAGCCCACCAAAAAAGAAGCGTTTGTGGTAACCTGGTACAAAGAAACCGACACCTATAAAACGGGCAAGGTGGATTCAGCTTATTACCATGATATCAACCAGATAAAGAATGGAAAGATAAGTTGGTATGCACAGTACAAGCGGCCGGCAAAGGGAATGCAGTAATAAAATTTCTTTTTGAAATTGAAGCCCTGATTTTCGGGGCTTTTTTATTCCGCAAACTTTATTATTCCGATTACTATTTATCGGGAGGAATATTTTACATGGAATCCCATCATGAAATAAACGGTTATTTATCCAACGTGACTTTAAAGCCAATAGGCATAATTAATTTTAAACTAATATTGCCTGAAAAGTAAGTATATTAATATACAAAAACATCGATCATATGAAACAAGGTCAACGTGCCTGGAGTAGAGAAGAATTGATTCTTGCTTTGAATTTGTATTTAAAACTTCCTTTCGGAAAGCTACATTCCCATACTCCCGAGATTATTCACTTAGCGACGCTTATTGACAGAAATGCAAATGCGGTCTCCATGAGGTTAAACAATTTTGCAAGCGTTGATCCGTATCATCAACGAAGAGGAATTGCAGGCTTACCTGGAGGAATGAAACAAGTAAAGCCAATTTGGGATGAATTCATCAAAAATAAAAATGAATTTCTTTTTGAAAGCGAAAAAATTCTTGCGAATAAAGAAAAAACTTCAATTGAAAAAAAATATTTCGAAACATTAAGAGGAACAGAACATTTAAAAGGTGATTACAAAATAAGAGAAGTTAAAACTAGAATCAATCAGGACGTTTTTCGTGAAATCGTTCTCGCCAATTATGATGGGAAGTGCGCTATATCTGGGATCGACATTGCAGCTTTATTAAAAGCAAGTCATATTATTCCTTGGTCTAAAAATGAGAAAGAGAGATTAAACCCCGAAAATGGGATTTGTCTTTCTGCACTATACGACTGCGCCTACGACAGAGGTTATATTGGTATAAATAAAAAATTTGAAATTGTTGTATCATCTGAGCTAAAGAAAAAATCTAAGCAAGAATACTATTCAAAGTATTTTGCTTTTTTAACCGGTTTAAAAATAAAAATGCCCAAAAAATATTTTCCTAAGGAGGAATTTTTGAGGTTTCATATGGATACAATTTTCAAAGCATAGTATAATAATGTATACACCAACTGCTAAGGGATATTTCTCAGGCTGTGGTGGAATGGATTTAGGTATTATGCAAGCTGGGGTAAGAATTATTCAATCTCTCGACTTGGATCCAGAAGCCACAAGTTGCATGAAAATCAATGGTTATTACTTTTCTCATAAGATAGTGACCGCTGATATTAAGGATACGACTGTTCTAGATCAACCAAAGACAGATATTATCATTGGCACGTACCCCTGCACAAAATATTCGCCCATTGCTGATATACATGGAACCCGAACAGGAGATGATCTGTTTCTGCATTTCTTCCGACATATAGCCATCGAAAAGCCAGAAATGTATATAGTAGAAAATGTACCTGGTATGAAAAAGTTTAGAGTCGTAATGGAAGCAATGACTAAGCTACCCGATTACTATGTAAATGTCTTTTGTCCGGTAGATGCTGCAAATTGGCTCCCTCAAAGAAGAAAGAGACTTATCTTGATTGGAACGAAAAAACAGTTTTCAATAAGCCCTCCAAATCAAATTAACAATAGGCCTCGGTTAAGAGATATTCTAGAAAAAGATCCTGAAATTCAGATGCCAGATTATGTCATACGTAGAATTTATGGCAAATACAGAGACAAACCAATAATTGTGGATCCTAATGTAGTTAATGTATTAGCTCCTACTTGTGTGGCTCATTATGCAAAAGATTTAAGTACACGGCTCGTTAAAGATCCGAAGTCGAAATACGGAGTTCGTCCCTTTTCAATTAGAGAATACGCAAGATTACAGGGGTTTCCAGACGATTTCCATTTTGAAAATAAAAGAAGCTCTTATAAATTGATAGGAAATGCTGTCCCAATTCAAATGGGGAAATGGGCTGGAACTGTTGCTATGAAATATTTCAATTGATATCTTGGATGGTAGAGTGGTATGAGAAATTCCTGATCATCCCAGCACCGGAGTATCGGTCGACGATAGCAAATTAGTTTAATTCGGATCAAGCGTTTCAGCTATTCCTTTCCCGGTTTTCAGACTATAATAATTATTAAAAAAAAATCAATTTTATTTCTTATATCTGCTATTATTAGGAAAAAGAAATGATCCTCATTCCCCAAACCCATAAATCACCCCATCGTCGAACTGTTTCAGCAGCTTCATCTTTTTTACATGGGTGACAAACGTGGTATCAACAAGATCGGTGTTTTCGCCGTCGTTGAACCATACCAGGTAACAATGCGGGTTATTTAAAAACTGTTGTATCTCCTTCTTTGATTCCTTGTGCGGCAGGAATTCACCGGGCCGTTTGGTAAAATAATAAATGGCGTCATAGGCATCGGAGTAAATGGTATAATTCTTCTTAAAAGGCAGAGAATCGTTCTGGATAAAGAGTACCGTTTCGGATTTTGTCCACTGGTCCTCCGTATAACCCGGTATCCCCGCATCCTTTACCCCATCCCAGGTTTCATAATCAGCATCTAACTGGTTATACTGGAACGCGATAAAAAGCAGGGCCCCCGCCACAAACATTCCTTTTTTTGCCGCCTTGCTCTGTTGCGAAACGGAAAGGACCCAACTGCTCCCGCACCAGAGTAATGGAATAAATACCGGGCTCATGAAACGGCTGTTCAGGGTTTCAAACCGGGATAGGCTGGCGGTCACGATCATGAACAAAATATAAACCAGCGAAAAAATGGCGGCCATGTTCTCATATCCTTTTATCCCGCGATCCCGGAAAAAATAGCGGAGACAGAGAAATGCAAGTCCCAAAAGCAAAAGAAATGTTACCCATTCCGCCGCATTGTAATTCTCATGCAAAAAAGGAAGCCAGTCGGAAAATACCATGCCGGCATCATGACTGTTTTGAACAAATGAAGTGAGGGACAGTTCACGATCCCCGGTGAGGGTACCGTTGACATTATAGTTTCTCCAAAGATTAATGACCAGCAACAGCGGGCTGATCAAAGCAAATATTCCGAGATCAATCCATCTTCTCTTCCAGGTCAATGTGCTGTTCAGTAGGATAAACAAGCCTCCGGTTGCAATGATCGTAACGCCTGCATAACGGGTAACACAGGCCAGGGCGGTTATAACGGCCGCCGCTATCAATGCTTTGCGGGAATTCGTTTGAAAATAACGCAGCATGGCCGACAGGAAAAGTAAAATGAAAAGAACAAAAAGCGTTTCCGCCCAAAGCATGGAATAATCCTCCAGCAAACCGGGGCTTAATACGATGCAACTGAGCAGCGCCGCTTTATACCATTTTGACCGGTAGCGGAACTGCTCCATGATATTGCCCGCGAGATAAATAATGATAGCAAAAAGAAACGCATTCAGAAAAGGAGCAAAGGACATGATCCCTGAACCCGTCAGCTTCATCATCGCGGCGAGAAAGAGCGGGTAAAAAGCGGGGAAGTTCACCAATGGCATCCCGGTAAAATCCCTGAGCTGACCTTTATTCACCACGTGTTCGGCTGTAGTGGTAAAAGCCACCCCATCGGGGCACATACCAATACCACTGTGACGGGTAAACATGAAAATGATGAAAAACCCTGCAGCCGCAGCTACCAGGCTGTCCAGGTTCTTCCTGAATGGTGAAAATCGGAACATCGGATCCAAGGATTACAAAGTAATCTAAGTTAAAACAAAAATCAGTCCACGGGCTGGTGAAACGACTAACGATTGGTTAACAATTGATCTTAAAAATTCAAAGGATAGATTTAAATCCTTTAAGAAGAAAAACAACACAAAAAACGCGAAATAAATGGTCCCGGCGAAAACACCGGGACCTACCCTATAAGTGAAATGAAAAATCAAAGAGATTTTAATGCTTCCATCCTTTCCCAATGACGGGTTAAACCATCATTCGCCATGGCAAGAAAAGATTCCGACTGGTCAGGATAATTATTTTTAATGGTCGCAAAACGATTTTCATGATATAAAAACTCGTCCAGCGTTACAGAAGGGGGCTTGCTATCGATCACAAAACGCTGGCCTTTTTCTTTTAAAGGGTTATACTTGAATAAGGGCCAATAACCCGTTTTTACTGCAAGTTCCGTTTGGTCCAACCCCTTACACAATTCATATTCATGTGCAATGCAATGACTGTAAGCAATGATGATGGAAGGACCCGGATAGGCTTCTGCTTCGAGTATAGTCTTCAACGCATGTACGTCATTGGCCCCCATAGCAATCTGTGCCACAAAGGCCCCGCCATGCGCAATCGCCTGCATGGCGAGGTCTTTTTTATTGGTGGTCTTTCCTTTGATAGCAAACTTGGCACTGGCTCCTATGGGCGACGCTTTGGATTTCTGCCCGCCCGTATTGCTATACACTTCAGTATCCAAAACGAATATGTTTACATTCTCTCCTGTACTGAGTACATGATCCAGCCCGCTGAAACCGATATCATAGGCCCATCCATCACCTCCGATGATCCATATTGATTTTTTTCCCAGGAAATCAGCGAGCTGGTACAAACGGTACGACTCAAGTCTCCTGATATCTATCAAACGGTGTTTTAATTCATTCACTAATTTTCTTTGCCTGATGATCTCTCCTTCATTGGATTCTATATTGGAAAGGATTGCATCTGCAAGTTCTCCTCCCACTTCTTCTCTTAATTCTTTCAGCAACCGGATTGCCATCTCTCTTTTTTTATCCGTTGCCAGTTTGATCCCCAGACCAAATTCCGCATTATCTTCAAACAGGGAGTTGGACCATGCCGGTCCCAGGCCTTCCATATTGCAGGCCCATGGCGTAGTGGGCAGATTGGCTCCAAAAATTGAAGAACATCCGGTAGCATTGGCCACGATCATTCTGTCTCCAAATAACTGGGTAAGCAATTTGAGATAAGGCGTTTCCCCGCATCCACTACAGGCACCTGAGAATTCAAATAAAGGTTCCAGTAATTGCGAACCTTTCACGGTTCCCCGGTTCACCCTGGTACGATCTAAATCCGGCAGGGAAAGGAAAAAATCCCAGTTCTTTTTTTCTGTTTCTTTCAGTGGTAACACCTCCTTCATATCGATGGCTTTGTGCCCGGGCTCTGTTTTACTTTCGATCGGGCAGACTTCCGTGCATAATTTACAACCCGTACAATCTTCCACAGCCACCTGTAATGTATAGGCTTCAGTGTCTTTGAAAAATTCTTTACCAACTGGATCAGTAAACTTAAAAAATGAAGGAGCCTCTTTCAGCCAATCACGGTCATATACCTTAACCCGGATCGCGGCATGCGGGCAAACAAAATAGCATTTACCACATTGAGAGCACAGCGAGGGATCCCAAACAGGTACCTGTTCCGCAATATTTCTTTTTTCCCAGCGTGAAGTAGCCGCAGGATAAGTGCCATCAACGGGGAATGCGCTTACCGGTAACTCATCCCCATCACCAGCTATGATTTTTGCCAGTACATCCTGAACAAATTCAGGTGCGGCTGTCTTGATCAATTGCTGCTGATCTTTTTTACCAACCTGGCAGGAAGAATAATCAATAGCAAAAAGATTATCCAATGTCTTGTCCACTGCCTGGTAATTTTTTTGCAGTACCTCTTCCCCTTTTCGTCCATATGTTTTTTTAATGGCAT
>CAYSIU010000157.1:0-6536 GCA_964431095.1 uncultured Chitinophaga sp.
TCCTTCAATGATAAAAAAATCACCCTCAGTCATATTGACTTTTTTGAGCCGTTCCAGGAGCTGAATTTAGTATCCTGAAATTCACATTATCTAAATTCAAATGGAAACGGGACAAAAAAACTTTTTATTGCTGCCGGCCAATAAGGGGCTGAGCCTGGTGGAAACAAGCCATATCATACGCATACAGGCGATCAGCAACTACAGCAGGATCTACCTGGACAACGGCCGTTCGCTGACCGTGGCAAAAGTGTTGGCTTGGTTTGACGAAAAATTACGGACACTTGATTTTATCCGTATTCATCGTACGCACCTGGTCAATATCCATTTTGTATCAGGGTATGAACACGGTAATGATGCAATGCTTTTGCTGCAGAACGGCGACCATATCCATGTTTCCCGGCGAAGGAAAAGAAACCTGAAAAAAAAGATCATGTCCCTGGCTGCCTGATCAACCCTTAGATCAAACTGATGCTATGAAAATAATACCTATCCTGCTTTCCCTTTTCATTTCAGTAATGGGGGCTTCCCAACAAAATGTGGGGATCGGCACCAATACACCGAATGCTTCCGCCCTCTTGGACCTGACCAGCACGACCAAGGGCATGCTCGTTCCGCGGATGAGTGCTGTCCAGCGTATAGCCATTGCATCACCGGCTACGGGACTGGTGGTCTTTGACAATGATTCTTCCGCTTTTGTTTATTATGACGGGGCGACCTGGCAATTTGTCAAAGGGAAAACAAACAATGCATTCGACTGGAGTTTAAGTGGAAATGCAGGAACGAATCCCGCGATTCATTTTCTCGGCACAATCGATAATCAGCCTATGAGATTTCGTGTCAATAATTTTCCTTCCGGGGAGGTTCATCCGTTTAATGGAAATACTTTTTTAGGTTTTATTGCCGGCTATTCTGTTAGTACCGGAACGCAGAACAGTTTTTTTGGAAGTTCTTCAGGGGCTTCCACTACCAGTGGGTTTAACAATGCATTTCAAGGGTATGCATCAGGTTATTCCAATACAACAGGCAGGTTTAATACATTTAACGGCTGGCAGGCAGGCCTGGGAAATACTACAGGCAGCGGCAATACTGCACTGGGAGCAGCGGCGCTTTACCTGAATTCAACCGGTTACAGCAATGTAGCCATTGGGATGAATGCCATGTATAGCAATACAAATGGCAGCTACGCCATCGCCATCGGGGATTCAGCATTGTATAATTTTAACGGCAGCAATAATCAAAATACAGCAGTAGGCAGCAAAACACTATATGCTACTACTACAGGAAGCGGTAACGCTGCTTTTGGATTCAATGCCGGGTATTCCAATATAAGCGGTTTCAGCAATTGTTTTATCGGAAAGAATGCCGGCCTTTCCAATACAGGGGGATATAATAATGTTTTTTTAGGATATAATGCCGGCGTGAGCAATACAAACGGTAATTCCAATGTTTTTGCAGGGGAATATGCTGGTGTGTTAAATACTACAGGGAATTTCAATGCTTTTTTCGGACAGAATGCAGGCTTCTCCAATTCAACAGCCAGCTATAATACATTTATCGGAACCGAGGCAGCTTCCAGCAATACTACCGGCTTCAGTAATATAGCTGTGGGCCCTTATGCGATGTATAACAACACCATTGGGAATAATTCCATCGCCATCGGTGATTCCGCCTTGTATAACCTGAACGGTGGGATCGGTAATAATACGGCTGTCGGCAGCAAGGCTCTGTATGCCACCACTAATGGCAATGGTAATTCCGCAGTAGGTTTCAATGCCGGCTTTTCCACAAACACGGGATCCAATAATTCTTTCTTTGGACGGACGGCCGGCTATTCGAACACCATTGGCACCAATAACACTTTTCTGGGGTATTATGCAGGATATTCGAATGTTTCAGGAAGCTCTAATACATTTACAGGACAGTACGCTGGGATCTACAATACATCCGGTAATTATAATACATTCATTGGTCAGGGAGCAGGATTCTTTAATACTACTGCGAATAGCAATACTTTCATCGGCACCGGATCGGGGAGCAATAATATTTCAGGATTTAGCAATATCGCGGTCGGCATTAATTCATTTTATAGCAATCTTTCAGGGAGTAACACGATCTCCATCGGTGATTCCGCTTTGTTCAGCCAATTAGGTAGTTATAACGGGAATATTGCCATTGGCAGCAAGGCGGGTTATTTCAATAGTTCCGGTACTTTCAATTGTTACCTGGGATATGCTGCCGGATATTATAATTCCACAGGGTCAGACAATTCGTTCACAGGGTATTTTTCCGGTTATAATAATTCCACCGGCCAGTCCAATTCTTTCTTTGGCGCTTATTCCGGTACAAATACAGCGACCGGCGGTGGTAATACAGGATTCGGATTTCAAACGATCTACAGCAATACAACCGGGGCCAATAATACTGCGATCGGATATAACGCTTATTTTACAAGCGGCAGCCTGAATAATACCACGGCTATCGGCTATAATGCCGGCGGCATTGTCAATAATTCCAACCGCATCGAGGTAGGTAATACCTCTATCACCTTTATCGGTGGCCAGGTCAGCTGGAGTACCTACAGTGATGAACGCATCAAAATAAATATCCGCGAAGATGTGCCGGGCCTTGATTTCATAAACCGCCTGAAACCGGTCACCTATAACTTAAATATCCATAAACAAAATGCCATGATGAATAAAAAGGATAATTCGGAATGGCCGGAAAAATATGATATTGAAAAAATGCGCATGACAGGCTTCCTGGCCCAGGATGTTTTTGAAGCTGCCAGCCAATCGGGTTATGATTTCAGCGGAGTGCAAAAACCTGCGAACCCTGACGAACTCTATACTTTGCGTTACAGCGATTTTGTGATGCCCCTTGTCAAAGCGGTGCAGGAACAACAACAGGTCATCCAGCAACAAAATAAAGCCATTGAGGAACTCAGGACAATGGTGGAAAACCTGAAACAAAACCTGGTTAAGAAAGATCAATGACGGATAAAATATTATTGGAAACCTTTTTTTATTCTCCATTTTTATCTATTTGCTCGTATCGGGGGGGAGAAAAGAAAAAAAGTATAAAATGAAAACTCTTTTCATTGAACACTGAGCGGATGATCAGTGGGGCAGGCCCCCGCACTTCGACTGGTCGCAGGCATATTGTGAATGGCATTGGTTATCTTTAAATAAATTATGCCCTTGTTTCATCCTTTAAAAAAAACGGGGCCTGCCTGTTTTTTTATTGGCATTTTCTTCTTGTTCATACTCCCCCCCCGAAATACCTGGGGCCAGGAAGGGCATTATATTTTCCGGCACCTTACCCGGGAAAACGGGCTCCTTTCCAACAACGTAGGCTCCATTTACCAGGACAGTCGCGGTTTTATCTGGTTCTGTACCATCAACGGGCTGCAGCGATATGACGGGAGCCGTTTTATTACTTATGAAATGAACCTGAAAGATTCGGAAGCCCTCCATAGCAGCATTGTAACGCAGGTATTCGAAGACAGCCGTCACCGCTTTTGGGTGGGTACGGCGGGGGGTGTTTATCAATTGAACCGGAATACTGGAAAATTTTACAACTACAACCTGCACCTTTTGGGTATGAGCCAAACGATCGGCGATGCCAGCGGTTTTGAAGAAGACGGAAACGGCGATATCTGGTTCCAGAACCATGAGGGGTATTATAAACTGAACAATGCAACAGATCAGTTTGAAAATGAATGCAACCGGAACGGTATCCTGGAAAATACCCGGCCGGGACTGATCACAGCAGACGATAAAAAGAATATATGGTTTGTATCCGGCAACAATGTGACATGTTATGATTTCGCCACGCGGAAGGTCCTGGACAGGATGCATAATCCCCTCAGGAAAAAAATATTTGATATTACGCAGAAGATCGCCACTTTCATGGTCAGGGGGAATGAATGCTGGTTTGGATACGCAAATGAGCGAACCGTCCGTCGCTATCAATTCAGTTCCGACAGTTTCAGTCTTTATCCCATACCTGAACCGAAGGATAAAAATTTACAATCCCAGAACAAATTCTTTGAGATCAGGGTCACGTATATCGGGACGGGCCCTCAATCCATTATTATCGCCGGGTTGGCGGGGGAAGGGATTGCGGTGTACGAACCCGGGGTTGATAAATTTATCCCGGTCGGCATTAATAATGATGACCCGAACGGATTTCATGCAGATAAAGCCACTTATTCCAGTTCAGTGCCGTTCACTGACAGGGAAAATAATATCTGGTTGCCTTCGGACCATGGGGTCAATGTATGTAACCCTATGAAAAAACGTTTTTACTATTATGATCACAGTGACGGGATACCGGAATACGAGGTCAGCGCCATCCTGCAAAACCCCGCTGACAGCGATATTTATATCAGTTTATACAGCGCCAAAGGAGGAATCGTGAGATTGTCCAAGGACCTGAAATTTAAAAAGCAGTACCTCTTCACCAACAATCCTGCTGAAGGCGGTAAAAACCAGGTATGGTGCATGTACCTGGATGATAAAGGCATTATCTGGGCGCCCAACCAGTCAAAAACGGTTTTAAAACTCAATACAAGAAGCGATGAGCTGAAAGAAAGTAGGGATTCCCTGGTAAGGGATTTCATAAATATTATTTATAAGGACCATTACAGCGATCTCTGGTTTTGCACCTGGGGTTCGGGTCTTATAAGACTGGATCACACCACGGGAAAAATGACATCATTCATGACCCCTCCGCCGGGTTCAACGGTCATACCACGTAATATTTACACCCTCTATTTTGACAGCGACAGCACCATTTGGGTGGGGACAAACGGATCCGGGCTCCTCCAATTTGACTGCAGGCAAAATAAATTCGTCCGGCAATTCCTGTTCAGCGACCAGCATCCTGAAAGCATCAGCAGTAACCGGATCTTCCGGATCATACCTTACCACCGGGACACATTATTGATCGCAACGCCGATAGGCATCAACGTATATGACAAGCAAAAAAATGTTTTTGGCGTCATTACCACACGGGACGGATTACCGAATAATATCGTGGAAAGCATTATACTCGACCCGGTGGACCAGTTATGGGTAGCCTGCGTGGGCGGCTTCTGCAAGATGAATATGAAAACCTGGCAGATCACCAAATTTGATGCGATCGATGGTGTGCAGGTCGACAATTTTTCGAATGTTCCTATTTTCAGGCTCAGTAACGGTATTTACCTGGCTGGGGGGGAAAAAGGATTCCTGTCATTCAAACCCTCTGAAACCTATATCAATTCTCCACCCCCGGCACCGGTCATCACCGGCTTCCAGGTATTCGACAAAGAGCGGAATACCGATTCCTTAGTGAATACTTCACATGCTGTGGAACTCAAGCCTGATGAGAAAAGCATCATGATCAGTTTTTCGTCGTTGCTGTTCAATACAGCTGATAAATTAAAGTACTATTATCGTTTGGACGGGGCAGATAAGAATTGGGTACTTGCGGGACCCGAACAGGCGGCGCATTATAATCATTTGCAAAATGGTCATTATACCTTCCGGGTCAAATGCATCAACCGCGATGGGATCGCCGATCAAAATGATACGACCCTGAAGATCTATATCCGCCCCCCTCTCTGGAAAAGATGGTGGTTCATTGCTGTTGTGATGACCGTCTTCTCCGGATTATTCTACGCCCTGTACCGGTTCCGCCTGCAAAGCCAGGCCAGGATCTTTGCATTGGAGCACAACTCCAGCAAACTGCAAAAGGAAAAAGCGGAAATCGAATACGAAAACCTGAAACAACAACTGAATCCTCATTTCCTGTTCAACTCACTTTCATCCGTAGCGGGACTGGTGCAAACAGATCCGGCACTGGCGGAGGAATATATCCTCGGCCTGACACAGATCTACCGGTATGTTTTGCAGAGCAAGGAACAATCCCTGGTGCCGCTCAGTGAGGAACTGCAATTTGTGGAGGTCTATGCAAAACTCCAGCAGATCAGGTTTGGCAGCGGGCTGCAGATCCATATCCGGGTAGCGGAGAACCAGCAGCATAAAAAAATCATTCCGGTCACCCTCCAAAACCTTATTGAGAATGCGATCAAACATAATATTATCATCGATAATGCCCCTCTTATCATTGATGTGTATACGGAAAATGGGTTTATTATTGTAAAAAACAACTTGCAGAAGAAAAAATTCGTGGGGACCAGCAATAAGCAGGGCCTTGAAAATCTCAGTTCTTTATACAATTACCTGTCCCGCAAACCCGTTGAGATCATAGCGGATGATAATTTTTTTACTATAAAAACCCCTTTATTATGAAGGCAGTGATCATCGAAGATGAACTGATAATTGCCAAACAGCTGGCACGTAAAGTGAATGAACTCGCAAATGATGTGGAGATCGTTTCTATTTTATCCAGCCTCGAAACGGCTCAGAAATGGTTTTCCCGTAACCCCGAGCCGGACCTGCTTTTCATGGATATCCAGCTCAGCGACGGGGTGAGTTTTGATCTTTTCGAACAATTTGAGATCACCTGCCCCGTGATCTTCACTTCCGCCT
>CAYSIU010000158.1:0-6524 GCA_964431095.1 uncultured Chitinophaga sp.
ACCGGTAGGTCCCCAATTTTCCACAGGCGTTCCGGATGGCTACTACCTCGGCCTGTGCCGTCGGGTCGTTAGCAGAAGTGACCATATTACATCCTTCCCCTACGATCTCATCGCCCAACACCACTACGCAACCAAAAGGCCCGCCCCTGCCGTTTTGCATTCCTTTCCTCGACAGTTCAATAGCTTTTTCCAGGAACTTTTTGTCCCTTTCAATTTTCATTTCCATTACTGAAAATCAAATTTTTATGTAAAAATGTGAATTAAATGGGGATTTTCCACAGTTTATTCACCATAACAGGTCCGAATATGAAGTTAATATTAATTTTAGGTTATCCACATGTTACGCAGGGAAAGCGTAGTATATTATTCCCTTAATAGAATCATTTAAAGCCTTTCTATATGAGATGGGAAACGGTCAACTCCACCGCGGAACATGAGATCTATCATTTGTACAAAGACAACAAGAAACTACTGACCCTTGAGCTGAATATATTCTCTGATTCTGCCAGGATAGAATGTAATAATGAAAAAAGAGTGTTCCTGCTCCGCAAGGAAGGTTTCCGCCGCCATAAAACAGTCATCCGTAACGAATATGGTATCAAGATCGGTGAGTTCGGGCAAGAAAATAAAGAGAATTTCGTTGATGTGAACGAAGAACGATTCTATTTTAACACCCGTCATACCCCGATGCCTGAGGTCGTGCTTTATAAAAACTTAAAAGAAAACCCGATCGTCACCTGTGGTCTCAATGTAAAAAAGGGGCGTTCCGGCGTGCATTTTGAAAAAGATAAAAGCCTGGCAGGTATGTCGCACCCCGGACTGCTGATGGCACTCTGCTGGTACCTGTTCCTCCCGGTTACCAAAGAAAAAGAAAAGGTTCAGGAGCTGGCTGTTTCATAGGCACTCATAAATCTTCCCATGTTTTTTTTGCAAATTGCTCCAGCGAAGGATCTCTTGCGCCCATCAAAAGAAGTACACAATCATCCGTGAAATGTGGACGGACCTCCGCCAGGAAATGGTTCCGTTCTTCCACGAACCATGCAGATCGCCCCAATGCTTTCAGGTCACTCACCAGGTCGCCCGCAGAGATATCTTTTACGGCTGTTCCGCCTGCATAAAATATCTCACTCATCCAGATCTCATCTTCGGCGCGTAGCACAGCAGCGATCTCCTTCACGAAATCGTTCCTTAAAAATTTAGTCGGTTTATATCCATGAGGCTGGAACCAGGCGATCAGTTTGGGTGCCATCGGTTGGCAGGCTTTAATGGCGGCAGCACACTTCACCGGGTTATGGGCATAATCGTCTACCAGCCAAACCCCGTTTTTACGTCCATATACCTGGTGCCTGCGATAAATACCTTCATATTGACGCAATGCTTCTGCACAGGTCGCCATACTCACCCCTATTCGATTAGCAACAGTAACGGCTGCCAGCGCATTTTCCATATTGTGTCTTCCCAAAAGATTCAGTAGAAAATCAGTCCCATTGATTGAAAAATGGATACTCAATCCCAGCTGGTTAAAACCGGAAGCCTTATAACCCGCGTCTATACCCCGGTCGGTTGAAAAATCCTGCTTTGCATCCTGTGAAAGTGTTCGCGCCAGCGGGTCGGCCTGGTTGACCGAAAAATACCGGCTGTTATTTTTGAAGGTCCCAAAAAGGTCCATGAGTTCATCGATTTCCTGGTGGTCTTTGTCCACGTTGAGCAATAAACCGATTTCGGGTTTGTATTGTACGATTGACCCATCGCTTTCATCGGCCTCCATGACCAGCCACTCTCCCGCCCCAACCTTCGCATTCCCGATCTTATTTTGTTTGATGATGCTGATCAGGCCGGCACCGGTGATAATGCTTGGCTGTAGGTCTGCATATTCGAGAATATCAAATAGCATGGCCGCGGTTGTGCTCTTGCCGCTGGTTCCTCCCACCGCAATGGTTTTTTTAGCCGCCGCGATCAGTGCCAGTAACTCCGACCTTTTGAGGATGGGAATACCCAGTTGTTTTGCTTTTTGCACTTCCGGTACCGTATCTTCTATCGCAGTTGATACCACCACCAAATCGGTAGCTCCTGTAATGCCCTCCCCGTTTTGAATAAAACAGGATATTCCTTCGGCTTCCAGTTTTTCCCGGGTCTCATTGTAAATCCCTTCGGCAAAAAAACGGTCACTGCCTGAAACCGACTGGCCCATGCCTTTTAAGTATTGAGCAAGGGCGCTCATTCCGCTGCCTGCGATACCGATAAAAAAAGGTTGATTGAAATCGCGGATAGAAGAAATCATGGTACAAATAAAAGCATTATCAGGCAGAAGGATTTGCTGCCAGTACTGCGTCCAGATACATGTACGTTTCAACAGCCTGCATTATTTCATAGATTTTGGGCGGGAAGGGAAAGCTGTTGTAATATGAGAAAAACTACAGTACCTTAAACTTTTAACCGGTACCCGGCCAGGAACCGGGTTAAAAATGCCACTCATGTCCACCACCCGACCTAAAGCCATTGCTGTTACAGTCGTTGCGGGTTTATTCGTTTTCATAGCCTGTAAAAAAAGCGGGGATACTAATTCACAGGCTGGGGGTCTTGACCCGGTTGCGGCTGTATTGAATTTACCTGCCACGTCTTATAATTATGCTAACCCGGCTCTCCCGGCCTACCTGACCACGCCATTGATCAGCGGCCAGGTCAATACTCCGGCGAACAACCCAATTACAGACAATGGCGCTACTTTGGGAAGGGTCTTATTTTACGACAAAAATCTTTCGGTAAATAATACGGTTGCCTGTGCTTCCTGCCACAAACAAGCCTTTGCGTTCGCTGACCCGCAAACAAAAAGCAAGGGTTTCAATGGAGGGCTTACTCACCGCAATTCCATGGGACTCACCGATGCAAAATACTATCCCAACGGAAGATTTTTTTGGGATCAGCGGGCCGCTACCCTGGAGGATCAGGTGCTGACCCCCATCCAGGACAGCGTTGAAATGGGAATGACCTTGCCGCAACTGGAGAACAAACTCAGTAATCTTTCTTATTACCCGCCTCTTTTTGCAAAAGCATTTGGCGATAATAACATCACCAGTACCCGGATCTCGCAGGCACTGGCACAATTCGTCCGCTCCATCGTTTCCTACCAATCAAAATATGATGCAGGAAGACAGGCATTCCCTGCTCCAGGGCCACCTCCGCCGCCCAATGTTCCTTTTCCCAACTTCACAGCAGAGGAAAACAGGGGCAAAGAGATATTCTTTTCACCCATCGGTGGCTGCAATCCCTGTCATGGCACCGAAACATTCACGGCGCCACAGGAAAAAAATAACGGCATTGACCTGGTGACGGTTGACAGGGGTTATGGTGCTGTTGTCAATAATACCAGTTTCGATGCTACGTTCAAAGTGGGTTCATTACGGAACGTGGAATTGACGGCACCTTATATGCATGATGGTCGTTTTGCCACGCTGGACCAGGTAGTGGAACATTACAGCAGCGGGGTAATGGCACATCCTAATTTATCGCCTCAATTGAAATTGCCGACAGGTCAGCCCCGCGAAGCGAATTTAAGTGTCCAGGATAAAGCGGCATTGATAGCATTTTTAAAAACGCTTACGGACCTGGGTATCACAACCGATGTGAAGTATTCGAATCCTTTTAAATAGTTGTAAGAGTGGTTGGACTGTTACAGTCTGACTATTGATCAGATATTCCCCTTCGCTGCCCTGAGCATTTGTGCGAAACCCCATTTTTTAGCAAGCGCATTCACGGCCATCGAGATCCTTTTTACCTTTGTCGGTTCCGTTTTAGCACTGTCGATCCATTTACTGAAATAGCGCTGGTGTGAGCCCGGGATAGTTTGAAAAAATTTTTTAGCCGGCGGGTCGTCATTGAGACAGTTCATGAAATCTTTATTGAAAACAAATCCCCTGGTATCTTCCGCCAGTTGCACTTTCAGCATCGCGCCCTTTCTTTTACCAATGCCCCTTCTCATATCGGCATTCAGCGCCATGATAAAAGCCCCGCCGCCCATCGGGAGCAGGGAAATGCCTTCAATGCTGAAATGATCCAGCTTGCCTTTCACCCGGAATGATTTTTTGTTGCCCGGTTTGAGCCGTTCGGCAATATCAGCCGGGATCTCAATATACGTCCACCCCGTCTTCTCACCCTGGCTGTCAAATTTCTGTATAATGGTATTGAATTGAACCATACATATCATGGATTGATTAAATTTCGGTATTCATTGTAAATTGACAAAACAAAAAAAAGTAATATGAAAAAAACCACCTCTTATTTCTTCGAAAAATTCAGTGTAAAAGTCACCTGGGCAACAGGTCGCCCTCTTGCTTTTATCATCGCTTTGCTGGTGATCATTGTTTGGGGCATTACGGGTCCTGTTTTTCATTACTCCGATTCCTGGCAACTGGTCATCAATACCGGCACCACCATTATCACGTTCCTGATGGTGTTTGTCATCCAGCAATCGCAGAATAAGGACACGATTGCTCTTCAACTGAAATTGAATGAACTGATCGCTGCGTCTGCGACTGCCAGCAACCGGCTGGTGGATGTGGAGGACATTTCTGCCGATGAATTGAAGACTTTAAAAAAATTTTATGTAAAGCTGGCAGCGTTGGCGAAAGAAGAAGCGGATATACACACTACGCATTCCATAGATGAGGCCGCCACCCTGCATGAGTCACAAAAGAAGCAGGATGAGTAACCCGACTGTATGAATCGCAGGCAAAAGTTAAAGGATCATAAAATCGCAGCCATCCAGCCATCTTTGCCTGTTCAGGAGCCATATTTCCTTAGTTTTGCCGCCTTGAATTAACCGGTACACCCATGCGCAAAATTGTACCCCTGTTCCTGTCAACGGTTTTTTTTCTTCTTCCTTTCTTTGTTGCAGCCACTGCTCAGGCGCAACAGGTAACGGTTACCATTAAAATCGTCAATCAAAAAAAAGAGCCACTGCCCTATGCATCGGTAACACTCATCAACCGCCCGGACAGCAGCCAGGCGATAAAGAAGGCGGCCGATAGCAGCGGCATTGTCTTATTTAAACAGGTCAGATACGGTCAGTACATAGTCCGGATCAGTTCTGTCAATTACAAACCCATTGAGAAAGGGATCACGGTCACAGGCGACCGGGCATTTTTCAGTTTCATCGCGGAGCCCTCGGGAAAGACGATGGAAGCAGTAGTGGTTACCGCACAAAAACCTTTGATGAAACAGGAAGATGACAAAACGATCGTGGACCCCGAAACCCTTGTCGAGGCCTCAACAAGCGGGTACGAAGTGATCGAAAAGACCCCCGGTCTCTTTGTGGACCAGGATGGCAATATCTACATCAGCAGCCTTACGCCCGCCACTGTGCAGATCAATGGCAGGGAAATGAAGATGAGCGCCGCTGATATTGCCACTATATTGAAAAGCCTGCCCCCCAATGCCATCGCAAGAATTGAAATCGTAAGAGCTCCCTCCGCAAAATATGATGCTGCCAGTACCGGTGGCATTGTGAACGTGGTATTGAAGAAAGGAGTTAAGATCGGCATGACGGGAAATGTGAACGCAGGCATGCAACAGGGCGTCTATGGCAATCAGTTGCTTGGGTTTACCCTCAATAATAATGACGGCAAGAAAAGCACTTTTATCAATCTCAATTACAGCCGGAGGAATACATACGAAAAAATAAACACCAACCGTTTCTTTGCCCCCGATTCGGTGCTCAGCCAGGTGGCGTTTACCAAATATCCTGCGCAAACTTATTTTGGAAGCTTTGGTTATACAATTCCCGCCGGTAAAAAATGGGATCTTGATTTTGGCACAACCGCCAGCCTGAATGATTATGATAACCACACGGAAAACAGGAACATCATAAAAAAAGTCAGTGCTTCACAAACACTGTCCGATAACCTGAACCTGGTCAATAACGATGGAAGCTCTTTTAATTTCAGGAGCGGTATCAATGGCAAGCTCAAAATAGATACGCTCGGATCCGAATGGACAAACGACTTTTTTTTCAATTACACCCGGAATAAATCGGACCAGGATTTTTCTGCCAACTATTCTTATCCCGTCTTTATTATCGCAGGGGGCGATGGTACCAGCGACAACAAAAGAAGTTTATTTAATCTCCAGTCTGACCTGAAACGAAAGATGAAACGGAGGATCACAATTGAAACCGGTGGCAAAGCTTCTTTTCTTACGTACCAAAGCGTTACCAATTATTACAAGGAATCAGGTGGCAACCGCCAGAAGGATCCCAACCGCACGAACACTTTTCACTACGATGAGAATATCAATGCCCTTTACCTGCAGGGATCAAAAACACTATGGACTGACCTTATTATCAAACTGGGGGCCAGGATAGAGAACACCAATATGAACGGAAGACAATTCATTCCCGATGATACCAGTTTTAACATCCATCGCACGGACCTGTTTCCCTATATCTATGTCAGCAAAAACCTGATGAAGATCTTTGGTTATGAACTGAGGGCCTTTCTTATATATCGTCGCAGCATCAGTCGCCCTGT
>CAYSIU010000159.1:0-1213 GCA_964431095.1 uncultured Chitinophaga sp.
CATCATTAAAGGGAAGGAAGATGACATTGTCGGTTTCATTGACAGGGGCTATATAATTTTTATTATCGGTGGCTGCAACCGCCAGCGATGTCCGGCCATGAAACGACTTGCTGAAAGCGATGACTTTTTTCCTACCATTGTGAAAGGAAGCAAGCTTCAAAGCATTCTCATTGGCTTCGGCGCCGCTGTTGCAGAGAAATAACTGGTAATTTTCTTTGCCCGAAACTTTTCCAATCCGGTCGGCCAGCTCTTGTTGAAGAGGGATCCTGACAGAATTGGAGTAGAAAGCGATCTTTTCAAGCTGTTCTTCCATCCGTTTCACCCAATGAGGATGAGAATGCCCGATGCTGATAACCGCATGACCTCCGTAAAGGTCCAGGTATTGCTCACCCTTGTCATCCCACACATAAGAGCCCCTGGCTTTTACGATCGTGATTTCGTTGATAGGATAAACGTCAAATAAATTCATAGTAATAGATTAGAAGTAATTTGCCTTTAATTTTAATCCTGCTGTTTCGTCCAACCCAAACAACAGGTTCATGTTCTGTACTGCCTGGCCGCTCGCCCCTTTTAATAGATTATCAAGGGCGGAATGGACCACCAGCTTGTTTCCTGACTTTTCCAGCTGGATCACGGCCTTATTGGTATTCACTACCTGTTTTAAAAAGATCGTCTCACTGCTTACCCGGGTGAATGGATGGTCTTTATAAAAATCTTCATAAAGTGAATACAACTTTCCGGTATCCCAGTCGCAACCCAGGGTGGAGCTGATAAAAATCCCGCGGCTGAAATCTCCTCTCCACGGGACAAACCTCACTCCCGGTCCTTCTCCGGAAGGGGTGGGGGTGAAGGAGTCCTGCAATTGATGCAACGATTCATAAATCTCGTCCAGATGCTGATGCGTCAGTGTTTTATAAGGCTGAATATTATTGATCCTCCAGCTGAAATGAGATGTTTCGGATAAAGATTGACCGGCCCCGGTAGAGCCTGTTATACCCGTTGTGAAAACTTCTCCCAGCAAACCGGCTTTTGCAAGAGGTAACAATCCCAATTGAATGGCGGTGGCAAAGCAACCGGGGTTGGCGATGTTCTGTGCTGATTTGATCTTATCCCGATTTAATTCAGGAAGACCGTAGAGGAAGCTGCGGGCGGTATGCTTCGAGTTTCGGGCTAAACGGAAATCACTCGTAAGGTCAATTACCCTGGTCTTGTT
>CAYSIU010000159.1:1223-6446 GCA_964431095.1 uncultured Chitinophaga sp.
GCCTGAATTACCACTTTTTTGACATTAGTTTTGTCAGAAATATTATTTTCAGATAAGAATTTTTTTGATTCCCCATGACCCAGACAGAGAAAAAGAACATCGATATCATCATTCCATTCGCTGGTAAATGCAAGATCGGTCTCACCGATCAGGTCATGATGCACCTCGTGCAGCGGTTTTTTTGCATGACTCCGGCTATGAATAAAAACCAGGGAAACGTGGGGATGCGCGAGCAGCAAACGAATAAGCTCGCCGCCGGTATAACCCGCGCCGCCGATGATTCCGGCCTTTATTTTATTAGTGTGCGTCATTATTAAACATGAATAGTGAACCGTCAATAGTCAATGGACACTTTGTGAACAGAAATTCCAGACTGATTTGATAGTTGAAATTATTTCAGGCCTCATTGATTATTTACGATTTATTTTCTTCGTCCTGTTTATTCACTGCCGTCCAAATGGATGTCTGGTTCCCGAAAATTTTTGAAAACCCTCTCACGTCTTCCCCTGTAAAGCCGGTATTCATTTCACCGTATTTTCCGAATTTACTGCTCATCAGGTCATAAGGAGATTCGATACCGGTTACCTGGAACCGATAGGGCATCAGTTGCACAGATACGCTACCTGTCACTTTTTTCTGGCTGTTTTGCAGGTAGGCTTCGATATCTCTCATTACCGGGTCGAGGATCTGGCCCTCGTGCAACCAATTTCCGTAGAACTGGGCCAATTGATCCTTCCATTGCAGTTGCCACTTGGTCAATACATGTTTTTCTAATGCATGGTGGGCCTTCAGGATCAGCATTGGTGCTGCCGCTTCAAAACCTACACGGCCTTTAATACCAATGATGGTATCGCCCACATGTATATCCCGGCCAATCCCATAGGGCCCGGCAATGGATTGCAGAAATTGTATCGCCTCCGAAGGATGTGTAAAAACTTTATCATTCACGGTTATCAATTCCCCTCTCTCAAAACCCAGTTTTGCTTCTTCGCTTCCGGACTTTGTAACAGGGGTCGGCCAGGCTTCTTCCGGCAGCATTCCTTTTGATGAAAGTGTTTCCTTACCGCCCACACTGGTGCCCCATAGTCCTTTATTGATGGAATAGAGAGCTTTTTCAAAATTCATCTTCACGCCTTTCTTTTTAAGGTAAAGGATCTCTTCTTCCCGGCTCAATTGCAGGTCTCTTATGGGGGTAATGATTTCTACTCCCGGAATCATGATGTGAAAGATCATATCGAACCGAACCTGATCATTCCCGGCCCCGGTGCTGCCATGGGCCACCGCTGCTGCAGCCAATTTTTTTGCATGATCCGCAATGTGGAGGGCCTGGCTCAATCGCTCCGCCGAAACGGAAAGCGGGTACGTATTGTTCTTCAGCACATTTCCAAATACAAGATATTTGATGATCCGGTCATAATACCCCCTGACGGCGTCTACACTTGTATGGGTAGTCACTCCCAGTTGCCGGGCATGCGTTTCGATCTGTTTCAACTCATCATGGCTGAAACCACCTGTATTCACGGTGATGCTGTGCACTTCATATCCTTTTTCCTCGCTCAGGTGCTTTACACAAAACGAAGTATCCAACCCGCCGCTGAATCCTAAAACAACTTTTTTTGACATGGTGCCGGGTTGGGTTTAATCAGTAATGAAATAAATAATGAAACAGGGATTTGGGTTTGCTGCCTCCATTTGAATTCCTGTCTTTTCTCAAAAAGGGGCGTAGCAATTTCCATTCTTTGAAACGGAGGAGTCGTTCAAAACCCTTTGCGTTTTTCTTGAAATATTCTTTGGTCTCTTCCGGTTCATAGTGGTCTTTCGGATCATACAGCATGGCGGTGCACATGCAAATCTTTCTTTCTTTACTCATCAATATTTCATAATTGACGCAGCTTTTGCAACCTGCCCAGAAATCCTCATCCTGCGTCAGCTCGGAGTAAGTGACCGGTTCATAGCCCAGGTCGCTGTTGATCTTCATCACGGCCAGGCCTGTCGTCAGACCAAAGATCTTTGCCTCCGGATATTTTTCTCTCGACAGATTAAATATCTTTTGTTTGATCGCTTTGGCCACCCCGCTATTCCGGAAAGGAGGGGCCACGATCAAACCACTGTTTGCCACATATTCACCATGGCTCCAGGTTTCAATATAGCAGAAACCCACCCATTCGCCTTCCGTGGTTACGGCAATGACCGCTTTTCCTTCGTCTATTTTTTGTTCAACATATTCAGGGCTGCGTTTGGCGATGCCGGTCCCCCTGGCCATGGCCGAAGATTCAATTTCGTCGGTAATCGTCTTTGCGTAGGCCTTATCCGCTGCCGTGGCGACCCTGATAATAATGTTTTGATTGTCCATGTTCAATTCAACTTATAATGATAATGGCTCACCAGTCCAAAGGATTTTTTGAGGAGTGCTCCACTGACAGGGACCATGGTGAAGGGTTCGTCCTGTCAGGATACAGAACGTCGGGGGCGGGAAAAAGTAAACACATCATATCCAACCGCATACACGCCGGAAGTAATGGGTGCATGGAAGGCAAATTGCTTGGTATGTGTCAGTATATTGACCATGTTTACAAAGGGGTTATGACCCGGGGACAAATGTATAATAATAATTCATGTATTGCCACAAATTTTTTGTTATAAAACCTGTGGCACCGGGGCTGGCAGCCTTTTTAATGCAATGGCTGCCGAAGCCACTCCGTTGGGGAAATGGTTCCCGGTCGGGGAGGAATTCAATATGCCAAATATTCCTATCAGGAGGGTAAAACTTCAACTTCCGGAATAGAGTAAAAAGATGGTCGGTCGTTTATGCAGATCGGGTTTGTGTTTTTTCCAATCCGTAACGGATTTTGTTTTGATCCATTGGCTTTTACCGGTAAGATCAGCCGCGATACAGAGCCGGGTTGAACCGCTGCAGGTCTTCAGCAACGATTCTATTAATTGATTGTTGCGGTAGGGCGTCTCAATAAAAACCTGCGTACAGTTTTTCTTTTTTGATTCTGCTTCCAGCTCTTTAATGGCCTTTGTCCTTGCAGGATCCTTAATCGGCAGGTAGCCCGCAAACCGGAACTGCTGGCCATTCATGCCACTGCCCATCAACGCCAAAAGAAGAGAACCCGGTCCTACCAACGGTTTTACGGCTGCTCCCATTTGATGAGCTATTTCCACCAGGGACTGCCCGGGATCTGCAACACCCGGGCAACCCGCTTCACTGAGAATGGCAATGATCTTTCCTTCCTTTATTTTCTGTTTGAAAATGGCAGGAGAACTGTTATCAATTTCATACCACTCATAGTTATCAATGATGATCTCTTCTTCCGGAAGAAAGGCTTTCCACAGTTGTTTAAAATAACGACGCGTGGTTCTTTTGTTTTCTGTAAAAAACACATGGCAGCTTTTTATGGCATTCGTAACGTAAATGGGAATAACGTCCACGCTTTCTTCGTACAGGGGGGAAGGTATGAGGTAAACGACAGCCATGTCAGCTGTTTTTCATTTTATGGACACTGAGTGTAGCGGCAATGATGGCATAAGCCGGCGCCAGGATAATCAGGATATGCATCAGGTAAAATAGCAAACCATTACCGATCGCCAACCCTTTATGCCGGCCCGTGAAGGCAATACTCTGGGCCGGTGAAAAGTTCACTCTTACAAAACTGTAATCCAGCATGGAGAATCCAAAATAATAACATTCCATGAGCAGTGCGATAACCGGGGTGATCCAGCCGGCTATCGGGATCAGCGACAAAAGGATCAACGCCAGCAGGTACACACATTGCCAGCCACAGTTACGCAACGCCAGCCGGATGCTGCGGGTGCAATCTTTTTTTATGGCAGACCAGTTGAAGGAATAGGGTATTTCATCCATACTGGATTCGGTCTTCTCACTGAGATAAGCAAAAACGGGCGAACCGGCGATAAGGATCAGGTATTTGAACAGGGAAAAATAAAACAGCACGATTACCAGGCGCAGCATCATACCGGTCATAACAAAAAGAAAACTTAACCATTCGCTTCTTCTGGCCTGGAGCCAGTTCTCGATGCTCAGTTGCCGGCTTACCCAGGAAACAACCGAATCAGAAGACTGCCAGAAGAAGAACATGCCGGCCACGAAAAGGAGCGTATATATAATACCGGGAATAATGATCCATCTGAAAAGTTTGTGCTTTTGCATGAACAGGCGGGCTTGTTCCCAGCCTTCGATAGCGATGACTATTTCTTTCAGCAAAACATTAATTTGGTGGGCAAATATAGTTATTAAGGTACAAGATACAGGTACAAAGCACAAGTTATAGGGGGAAGAATTTCATATGAAAAAGCTGCCGAAAGATTTTTATCGCAGAGAGAATGTGTTGCAGATCGCGAAAGAATTATTAGGAAAAGTATTGGTGACAAAATGGAATGGCATCCTTACTTCCGGGCGGATCGTGGAAGTGGAGGCCTATCACGGGATCATTGACCGGGCCTCGCATGCATATCGCGGAAGGCGAACGGCCAGAAATGAGATCATGTATGCTGATGGAGGAGTGGCGTATGTATATCTCTGTTATGGCATTCATCACCTGTTTAATGTGGTCACACAGGGGAAGGATATTCCCCATGCGATCCTGGTCAGGGCGATTGAACCAATAAATGGGGTGAAGGAAATGCTGAAAAGAACCGGGAAGAAAAAACCGGATGATAGTCTGACACGGGGGCCCGGCAACGTATCCAAAGCCCTCGGGATCCAGGTCGCGGTGAGCGGGTACTCCCTTGCAGGAAAAGAATTATTCATCGCGGATGACGGTTTTGCTTACACCAAAAAAGATATCGCCGTTTCGGCAAGAGTGGGCGTGGATTATGCGGCGGAAGACGCTTCCCTGCCGTACCGTTTTTATATAAAAGGAAATCCCTTTGTAAGTGGAAAGAAGAGTATATAGGACTTATATGACTCATAAGACTGATTGCATCTTTGCCCTGTCAAATTCTTTTTCATTGTTGGCGATCCAAATGGTAGCAACGCCATTACCGATAAAATTGGTGATGGCCCTTGCCTCGGACATGAACCGGTCGACACCGAGCAATAAAGCCAGCCCTTCTACCGGGATCACTTTGATGGCTGAAAGCGTCGTGGCCAATATGATGAACCCACTCCCGGTAACACCGGCAGCGCCTTTGGAAGTGATCATGAGGATACCGATAATGGAAAAGAACAGCCCGATACCAAGATGTAAATGGAAGAGC
>CAYSIU010000160.1:0-6436 GCA_964431095.1 uncultured Chitinophaga sp.
CATAGTTGAAATAGTTTTTTAATGTTTGCTGAAAATTGAAGTAAGATCTGCGTTGGATGAAGGGCCACGGCTGAATACGATCGGGTTACAGAAGTTGACCGCAATACAGTTGCTGAAGCTATTGACGGCCTGTTGCGTTGACTATTTAGTGCTTTCCTTTTTAAAGTATATCATGCAATGACTATTTATCATGAGGCAGAGCATCAAATTCCCTTCTTTTCTTTTCAAACCAATCTTTCATTGCTTCCGGGGTTTTCATAAGTTCCTGCATCTCTTTCATAGCTTTCAGATGTTCTTCATCGCCCTTCTGAAACATTTCCATTCCATGCTTTTTGCTCATTTCTGCCATTTCCTCAAAACTATTTGCATGAAATTCCTTATCACACGCACCACCTAATTGTTTACAGTTCATTGTTTTCATAATTATGCTTTTATTTAAAAAAATGATTCTTCAGGATTTAGACCTTAAGGCAGCCACGGAACGCCCGGCTAGCAAAGTAAGATTCTGCCCCGTTATGATACACGAAGACCTGACCGTATCGGAAATCAGCAAAGATGGCACCGCCGAGTTTTCTGATCCCAGCAGGCGTTTTTATCCAGCTTGATGTTTTTGTATCGAAATTTCCAACTTTCTGCAGATCCCGGTATTGTTCTTCTGTTAAAAGCTCAACACCTATGGAAGCAGCCATACCCATTGCGCTATTTTCCGGTTTATGTTCTTTTCTGGATTCCAGGGCTTCCCGGTCGTAGCAAAAACTTCTGCGGCCTTTGGGGCTTTCTGCTGAACAATCATAAAAAATGTATTCGCCCGTCTTTTTATCATGGCCTACCACATCCGGTTCACCACCCGTTCTTTCCATTTCATTGAGCGACCAGAGTTTTTCGGTATTATTTTCCAGCTTAGCTTTTACTTTCGCCCATTCCAAACCTTTATGGCGGTTCATGTTTTTTTCAAAACGGGATTTCAATACCCTGAGTAGTTCTTCCCGTTGTGGCGCTGACAGCTCCTTTTTATTTCCTTTTGTCATAATGATTATTTTATTTGCTTACTGTGTTTTGTAATCGGTTATTGGTCATGTCGGGATTTGCCCAGGCATACCATATTTCATAACAAGCAGTTTGTACGATTACCAGGATGAATTTACGAATTTTAGAGGCCGGGTCGGGCGGCTAACTTTTCTTCATCATAGGGATTTAAGAGGTGGAAAGTGGTTGCGGATCTTCTGCAGTCTGCAACCGGCAATCCAAAGCCAGAAGCCAGTAACTGGCAGCTATCCGCCCCGTAAAACCGGCGTAGGCCGTATGGCAGCAACTACCCTTCGAGGTGAATGCTGATCACGATCATCCGCGACTGGATCCTATCGATCACACTGGAGAATATCAGCTTGTCGTCGCGAGCATGGATATTGCGGAGGCCATTGCTGATCTTGATCTCCGGGGAAAAAATGAAACTGTCGAAAAAGAAATTGAAACCAATCCCGAATTCAGGGCCATAATCATATTTCTCGATCTTTATCAGTTCCTCCGCCTGCTTGGCACGGGCATTACTGGCCATGTCGATATCGGCCTTAAAACCGGCAAGCGTGTAAACACGGAAATTGCCGATGCGATCACTCTGGAACTTTATCTGGAATGGAAAGCTCATGATAATAGACTCCACTTTCTTCGTTACATCCGTCTGTCCATCGGGATCGGGGAACCTGAGTTTATAATGAATGTCCCGTTCCAGGAACATCAGCTGCGGGTTGAAACGAAACTGGAAACGATCGGAGATCCGGGTGGTGGCTAGCAATCCCAATGTAAGCCCGCCGGAATTTGTTGGTTCCGCCACATACACGCTGTCGTCCTGCAGGAAACGGGGATGCAATTCAGTCTGGAAACGGGCCAGGTTACCGCCAATGGTGATACCAAAATAATAAGGCTTGGAATCGTGATCGGGCTGGTTGATATCCGCCTGCTGATATTGCCCCCTGGCAACCGGGGCAAAAAAACAACCACCGGCGATCAAACCCGTTACAATAAGTAATTTCAGAAAGCCTTTCTGCCGGTGTAGATGCAGCATATTCCTAAAGTAAGCGGTTGAAAACCGGTTTCGGTGTATCCCACTTTTTTTAAAATGTCAGTAAATGAATAGCGGTCGGGGAACGCATTCGCCGACTCACAGAGATATTGATACGCCTCTTTGTTTTGTTTGAACCAACGGGCCACCTGCGGGGCTACGATACCCATATACAGGTTGTATAAACTTTTTACTGCCTTACGCCGGGGTTTTGAAAATTCAAGTACCATCAACCGGCCACCGGGTTTTAATACCCGCTGCATTTCAGCAAGGCCTTTTTCCAGGTTTTCAAAGTTCCGAACTCCAAATGCCACCATCACCGCATCAAACGTATTTCCTGCAAAGTTTATTGTTTCTGAGTCTCCTCTCTGTAACCGGATCTTATTGGTAAGCCCTTCTTTTTCAACCTTTTTTCTCCCTAACTCAAGCATGTTCTCAGAAATATCGATCGCTTCGATCCTTTCAGGGTTTAAAACACGGAACGCAAGCAATGCCATATCGGCCGTGCCTGTTGCTACGTCCAGGATGTATTTGGGATCGTCTTTTTTCAGCCAACGGATCGCTTTTTTCCTCCAGCGGATATCCGTGCGTGCAGAAAGAAAGCGGTTGATCTTGTCGTACCCTCCCGCGATCCGGTCAAACATTTCGGCCACCTGCTCTTTTTTGCCTTTCCCTGAGCTCTTGAACGGAATGATATGATCGTGCGGCAAACTGTTTGACATGGGTGGCAAAGGTAGGTTAGTTTTGGAAGCAAGATACTGGCTATGGCTATCGGCTACTGGCTTCTGGCAACAGGCTACTGGCTACAGGCTATTGGTTAATGAATGCTTGCTTTATAAATAAATAACTGAAACCAATAATTCATACCCAAAGCCAGTAGCTCGCGGCCCGAAGCCCGAAGCGAGTAGCTCGTAGCCAACAGTTTTTAGCTAATGCCTAACCTCTATTTTTGTATTGTGATGGAGATCTTATCAGCTGAATATATTAAGAGTAGTACTACTTATAAAGAATGTCCTGCGCCTGACCGGCCCGAATATGCATTTATCGGGAGAAGCAATGTGGGAAAGTCTTCACTGATCAATATGTTGGTGGGACATAAGAACCTCGCCAGGATCTCCACCACACCCGGAAAAACACAGTTGATCAATCATTTTAATATAGTTTCCCGCTCTTCTCCTTCCCAGGAGCGGAAAAGGGTAAAGTGGTATCTTGTCGACCTGCCCGGTTATGGGTATGCGAAAATTTCAAAGAAAGCGAGGAACAACTGGGGAAATATGATAGAATCGTATATCCGTAAGAGAGAGAATCTCATTTGTTTGTTTGTGCTGACCGATAGCCGTCACGGACCCCAGCCTGTTGATATTGCATTCATCAATCAATTAGGAGAATGGCAAATTCCTTTTGCACTGGTATTCACTAAAACCGATAAAAACAAACCCGCTCAAACTACCCGGAATGTGGAGTTATTCCTTCAGGCATTGTCTGTTCATTGGGAAGAACTGCCTTCGTATTTTCTGAGTTCATCTGCGAAAAAGACCGGGAGAAAACCCCTACTGGACTATATAACGGGCTTGAATATGAGCTATCAAAAGCCGTAGATAAAATACTCTGTTTGTGTTATTATTTGTATAGAATTTATGCCTATTTTGCATTCAATTTTAAGCTTGATATGAAACCAATCTTATCCGAAAGAAATTTAGTGGTGGTTTTATTTGTCATGGTACTGGTCACTTTCTCTCTTGCACAAGAAGACAGTAAAAAAATGACAAGAATGTATTCCGGGGTCGCTACCGAATCAACTGCACGCTTACTGGGACAGGTCCCGGCTTCTTCTTCCACACAAAACCCTGCTGCCGCCAGGTCCCTTCAGTCACAATGGCAATAATACCGTCTCACCGGTATTATCATATGACCAGGCGGGTCAGCTGGCTCAAATTAAATGCATGTAAAATTGCGGGGTGATTTTTATTGACGGCCTGTTTTGTGCTGTCGGGTAAGTGCTGGTGACTGTAAACCAGCATCAATTCACTACCTTATTGGCGCAGCTGCTGCTGGCAAATGCTTCTGGTTTTGCTTTAAAAGCAAAACCCATTCCAAGGATATATCCCATTGCTTCTTTGAGCGCATCATTGCTTTTGAAGTGCGGGTTGGTGTTGATGTCGGCATGCACTTCCATATCCACATCATATACGGTAAAAAGATTGCAGAGTTCATAGGCGATCTCTATACTTTTGGCCACTTCCATCAGCATCCGTTCTTTGATGCTGAATTGCTGGCGGGTCTTTTCATTGTGAATGAACATGAAACCGCCATGCCCTTCCCGAAGGAACACAATCACGGTAGCAAACTCAGTTTCCTGTCCTTTGACCTGCGAGTCGGTGCCAATGCAGACCTTCAGACGGTAACCGTTCGCAGTCTCACGTTTGATGGCTGTCTCCACCGCATCCAGGATGGGCATTTCTATGGGATCTCCGTTGAATTTTCTCCAGCGCATAGTAAAAGAGGTTTTTCTAAATTATAGAAAAACCTCTTAATTACAAAGTGTACGGATTAATGTTCTGTTACCAGAACCTGAAAAAATTTATTGCCGTGCAAATTTATCGGTCCATTGGCTGCTTTGGTCAGCAAATCGGATCAGGTACATCCCGGCGGGCATCCCGTTCGCAGGGATGGTATTGGTACCGTTTGTCAACTGCCCTTTGGCTGCCATTTTTCCATTCAGGTCAAATATGGTATAGCTATAACTACCCGGGCTGGTCACCACGATATCGTTATTGACGAGGTTGCTCAAAAGTTTCGGCCGGAGTTCATTACCCTTGTACCGGAGCGTAACGATATTGGAATAATAAGTGTGGTCATTATCAAATGTTACGCGGAGACGGTACTGTACGTTCCTGCTGATATTCGGTTGGTAGATATAGGTCCTGTCGCTGGTGGCGGGTTGTGTTACGGGGCTGAAATTCCTGCCATCGGTGGAGATCTCCAGCACCTGTTCCACAACCTGCTCGTCTGCATCGATGATCCAGTTCAGGCGATGCCTGTCGCCCACTAGTTCGCCCTGCAACTCGAGCCTTCTTAAAGGAAGGGTTGCGGCGCTGTAACTGCCCTGCAATGAGTAAGAACCAAGGCTTGCATAGTTGGGAGCATATATATTCCCCCTTCCTTCCACTTTCAGGTAATAAGTACCTGCATTGAGGATTGTATCAATGACCGAATTAAGCAGGTTCCCCGGGTTATAAACATTCAACAGGACCTGGGAATTATTGTACATCGTCACCTGCATATCCAGATCAGAACCGGCATCCCCGGTGCCTACATTATACGGAATTGCATTCAATACAAAATGTTGAGCGGCGGGTAATGTAAACCGGAACATATCCTGGTCCGTATTTCTTTCTATCACGCCACTGACAGTAAACTGGTTATTCTCGAAATTGATATGTGTTGCCTGGTTAAACGTTCCGGCATGATCGTCGTTGCGATAAGTGAATCCGTTAGTAGTGGTCAATACGTCCAGATCACTTTGGATAGTATTGCAACCCGTAGAATTGGGACCATTGTTCCAAAGGGTGAAATTCTTGTAATAACCCACACCCATGATCGGTGCCCAGCCGATCTCTCCAGTTCCCTGTCCATAATTGTATTCGGAGGTCTTTATACAGTTGTTATCATACGTGGATTGATGATACAGTCCAAGTGTATGACCCGCTTCATGAGAAGCTGCTTCGGCGACATTCTTCACACTGTAATTGAGCAGAGAAGTGAATACAAAACAAGGAGTATTATCGCCCCAGGTAAATGAACCGATAAAGGCTACGCCACCCGATTGACCATACCATTCCCAGGTAGTGGTGAGGATGACCCTCATCCGCCTGTTGGCGGGAGCGGCAAAGTATTTTGTGGAGTCCGTGGTGATATTGATATTGAACGGCCGGTAGTCTTCGGAGACCCTGTTGAATACCGTTGTGATTTGCGCACTGTCCATCCCGGCAGGGGCGCAGTAAATAGGGCCATTCAGGTTCCAGGATGTATTAGCGACAGTTTGACCGTCAAAATCAAGGAACACGACAGCGGAAGCGGATGGATAGCTGTTCAGCAACGGCACCTGGGTCTGCGCACGCGCAGTGACGGCACCGGCAAATACCAATGCCACAAGGCCGGATCTGTATAAGTTTTTCATAACAAGGTGGATTTAAAGTTTTTCAATAGGTACTAAGAAAAGGGACACAGATGTAAAAACGGGTCAGGTATGATAAGTTTTTGGGTGAATAATATTATTCGTTAACCAGGTCATAGAAATTTCTTTTTACAAGGGCGAAAGCTCCATTCTTGTTTTGCAGTTCATTCAGGTCGCCATGCTTAAATCTTATAATCCTT
>CAYSIU010000161.1:0-6436 GCA_964431095.1 uncultured Chitinophaga sp.
TCAGGCTAAAAGGTTTTATGTAGGGTTATATCGGGAGTGTGTTATTGCAGGTTTCTTTTTTTGTGATCATTCTGAAACCCGCCTGGTTTGGATTGAATGAAGCGGACAAACCGATCGGCCCCCGCCTCTCCTTTTTATTAACGGGACTTTGGTGGCTCGGCTTTGCCCAGATCACTTTTCGTGCACTTCCTGCCGGTCTTTCACCTGAACGCAGGAACCGGAAAAACATACTGGTGAATGGATTTCATGAATTGCAAGGGGTGTGGAAGCAATTAAAGAATATGCCTTCGCTCAAGAGATTCTTGCTGAGCTTTTTTTTATACAGCATGGGGGTACAAACGGTTATGCTGGTAGCGGCAGGATTTGGAAAAAAAGAAATATTTCCTGACCCGAAGGATGAATCCAAACTCCTGATCACTATAATCGTTATTCAACTGGTTGCGATCTTCGGAGCGGTCGGGATGAGCCGTTTAAGCAAGCGGATCGGGAACTGGTGGGTTCTCGCGAGTGCCGTGATGGTGTGGATCGCTGTTTGCACCTGCGCTTATTTTGTACAATCACAAACGTCTTTTTACATCCTCGCGGCGATCGTGGGTCTCGTCATGGGCGGGATCCAAAGCATGAGCCGCAGCACCTACAGCAAACTCCTGCCGGAAACAATGGATACCACTTCTTTTTTCAGTTTTTTTGACGTTACAGAAAAAATAGCCCTGGTCATCGGCATTTTTGTTTTTGGCTTCGTGGAAGAACGAAGCGGGAGTATGCGGTACAGCATTATGGCGCTGGCCATCTTTTTTGTACTCGGGATGATCGCATTGCTTTATACAAAACCGGCCTATGAAAAAAGAATGGCCGAAATAAAAAATCAATCCTCCTCCTGATGAAACTCTATTCGATCAATACGGGTTATTTCAAACTGGACGGAGGCGCCATGTTTGGGGTGGTACCCAGGAGTATCTGGAACAGGATAAATCCCGCGGACGAGAATAATATGTGCCCCTGGGCCCTGCGGGCCTTACTGATTGAAGAGGGCAACCGCCTGATACTCGTCGATAACGGCATGGGAGACAAACAGGATGAAAAATTCTTCAGCTATTATTATATGCACGGCGATGACACACTGGATAGATCGCTGACGAAATATGGTTTTCACCGGGATGATATCACCGACGTGTTCCTGACGCATCTGCATTTTGACCATTGCGGCGGAAGCATTGCCCGGGCAGGTGATGCGCTGGTACCCGCTTTTAAAAATGCCATTTACTGGAGCAATGAAGAACACTGGGATTGGGCCGTGCACCCCAATGAAAGGGAGAAAGCTTCTTTCCTGAAAGAGAATATCCTGCCGATCCGGGAAAGCGGTCAGTTACAGTGGGTGAAGCCAGGCACATCGTTAAACGGCCGGTTGGAAGAGACTGTTTTCAGGGAAAATATTTCCATCCGTTTCGTCAATGGCCACACCCAGGCGATGATGTTGCCCCAGGTAAGGTATAAGAATAAAACGATCGTATACATGGCCGACCTGCTGCCCTCACAGGGACATATCCCTCTTCCTTATATCATGTCATACGATATGTTCCCGCTCACCACCCTGAATGAAAAGAAATCATTTCTTACTGAGGCTACTGAAGGCGATTATATCCTTTTTTTCGAACACGACCCTGTCCATGAATGCTGCACATTGCAGTCAACCGACCGGGGTATCCGGCCAAAAGATTTTTTCCGGGTGGAAGAAATCTAGTTGCTCTCCTTTTTATTTTTAAACAACCTGACCCCGGCGATCAGAATACTTCCGGCAATGGCCGGCAGCAGCAGGTTGATGATCCAGATCATGGCCACGGCCAATGTAACTCCCAGTGCATTCATGGCAAACAATTGCATCAACCTCCAGGTCACTTGTCCCCGGATCCCCAGTTCGGCAATTGCAAAAGTGGGTATGACCGCCAGTATTAAAAAAACAATGCAAAGCACCCAAAAACAGGGCCACCACTCCACCTGCACATTGAATAAACGGAAGAGGAGATAATATTGCAAACAAAAAACAACGAAGCGCGCAAAAGAAAGCAGCAACAGACGGAGCAAAAACCGGGCAGGGGTGTTTTCCAGGTCGCTGACGAGATAAAGGTTTTTATTCAGCCAGGGAATCTTTTCTGCCAGTTTTATTAAAACAGACAATCGGAAATAGAGGAGAACAACAACCAGCAGGACAGCGAGAGAACCATAGAACACTATTTTTACCCAGATCGGGTTATTGTCTGTTGTGATAATCGGGTTACCGCTGATCTTTTGTTGCAACAGCAGCAGTCCCAGGCAACCCATTCCCAACGTAATGATGAGCTGGCTGATACTGCAGACAATCGTTAATGAAACAGAACGAAGGCGGTTTCCTTCATCCAAAAAAAGGACCCTGCCGGCATATTCCCCCACCCGGTTGGGTGTGGTAGCTGAAACCGAAACACCACTCAGCACCGCTTTGAATGCTTTGAACAAACCGATGGGCTGAACCTTGTTGATTGCGAGTTTCCATTTCCATGCCTCGATCAGCCAGTTGAAGAGCATTAAAAGAAAAACAATTCCCGTATAGGTGATTACGCTGGCGGGTTTTGTTCGTTTTATCTGATCCCATGGCTGCAGCAGGTCCGGTTGTTTTTTTACTTGCGTATAAAGCGAATAAGAAAGCCATAAAAACAGCAGCGGTCCCAGTACATAATTGATGAAGATTTTGATATTTCGGTTCCACTTCATTAATCTTGTAAAAATACAGTCCCCCTTGCAAAGGCCTGACAAAATAATACTGGGTATCGACCCGGGCACATTGATCATGGGTTATGGACTGGTGATGGTGAAAGGCAATAAGGCATCTTTACTGGAACTGGGCGTAGTAAAACCCGGGCGGGCCAGGGATCATTATAAAAAGCTCCAGGTAGTATTCAACACCGTCAGCGGTTTGATCACCCGGTACCAGCCCACTGATTTCGCCATTGAAGCGCCCTTTTTTGGAAAGAATGTGCAGAGTATGCTGAAGCTGGGCCGGGCGCAGGGTGTAGCCATTGCTGCGGCCATGCGGCATGGACTCGAAGTAACCGAATACTCTCCCAAAAAAGTAAAACAATCCATCACCGGCAATGGCAATGCAGATAAGCAGCAGGTGATGAAAATGCTGCAGACCCTACTTTCTTTCAAAGACGACCCCAAACATTATGATGCCACCGATGCGCTGGCGGTAGCACTGTGTCATCATTTTCAAACAAATCCGGTTTTAGGAAAAACGGGTAGGGGATTAAAAAACTGGAATGATTTTATAAAAAAGAACCCGGCAAGGATCAGGAAATGACTTTTTATATCGACCGGTAAGATCCCAATACATAATTCCTCCATCAGCTAATTAAGCAGTCAGCCACCTGCCAGTCTCTCCAATATTTTTTGCTGCGCTTTTTTCAAACTTTCTGCCGAAGCAGGAGGTTTGGGTTGTGTAAAATTCAGGTCGTTGGATGAATTGATGGGCACCAGGTGCAGGTGTGCATGGGGTACTTCCAGGCCGATCACACTGACGCCGCAGCGATTGCAGCTGAATGCTTTTTCGATGGCTTTCGCAATGGGCCGGGCAAACAACAACATTTCCTGCAGGTATTCATCCGGCAGATCAAACAGGTTATCGATTTCTCTTTTCGGAACAACAAGGACATGGCCTTCCCGCAAAGGAAAAATGTCGAGGAAAGCAAAGAATTTTTCATTTTCTGCGATCTTGTAACTGGGGATCTCTCCATTGATGATCTTTGAAAAAATAGTCATACCTGAAAATTTTGATTGCAGATACCGGATGGCTCTTTTAACAGAATAAAGTTTCACTTCACAAATCTACTACCAGGGAATGGCAATAAAAAAGTCCTGTTTACCACAGAACTTTTATCTATCCTCTATTATCTTTTAACTAAGCGCTGATCTTTTCTATTTTAAATTTAAGCATCCCGGCCGGTGCCTGTATTTCGACGGCCTCTCCCACCGTTTTACCGAGGATACCTTTCCCGATGGGCGAGGTGACGGAAATTTTCCCGGCTTTCAGGTCGGCCTCCTTTTCACTCACAAGCTGGTAGGTTACCTTCTTCTGAGAATTCAGGTTGAACAGCGTGACTTTTGTGAGAATCGAAACCTTGCTGGTATCTATAGTGGATTCATCAATGACCCTTACATTGGCAATGGATCCCTCCAGGGCAGCGATCTTAGCTTCCAATAAGCCCTGTGTCTCTTTGGCAACGTCATATTCGGCATTTTCCTTCAGATCACCTTTATCTCTTGCATCGGCAATAGCCCGGCTCGCAGCGGGACGATCCACTGTTTTCATCCGCTGCAGCTCAGCTTTCATCTGCTCCAGGGTTTCTTTGGTCACGTATTGAATATCACTCATGATCACCTCCTGTTTGAAAAAAAGAAAAAAATAACAACGCCTCAGTTGTAACTGAAGCGTTGCAGTATTGTAGAACAAATATAAAAAATTCTTTTAGAAAAAGTAACTATTTGCCTGCCAATTATTTGTCCGTCATAGGAGGGGGTGGGCCCATTTTTTGCTGGTATTCGCCCCAACCGGCAATTTTATTGTTCCTGATCTGGAAATAAGCATGCCCTGCCACTGAATCCAGCTTGCCTTTTTGATCCGTATTATAGTCCCGGACCCATATCAGTACAAAGTCTTCGTTTCTATCGTTGCTATGTACCGGGATCCAACCATCCACGGTAGTGCTGACCCTGGAGAAAGTGGCGCGGTATTCTTTTCCGAATTTTATCAGGCTATCGGAGGTGCCTGAAAATTTATTCCCGTCATTAAAGTGCACCCATACGGAATCATTCAGCATGGGCTTCATATCATCCATCTTGTTTTCTTCCCAGGCTTTATAGAAATCCAATACCATTTTGGCATGGTTTGGATCTCCCAGGCTGAAATCAGAAGAATAATCCGCCTTGTAAGGATAGGTGATATTATCACTCATTTTCTTTTCATCTTTTTTATCGACCGGCATTTTGTCGTCTTTTTTCTTTTCATTGCTACAGGCAGTCAACAAGGCCAGCAGGGCGAGGGCCAGTGATAGTTTTTTCATGCGCAGTTATTTTAATATTTAAAGTTCAGTTATACAAAAAAAATCAATTACTAAAATGTATTCAAAGGGAAACGGAAGGTAATAAACAATTTTAACAATAAATCCTGTTATTATCCTTTTGTTTCACGTGGTTGGGTGGCATAGTTATTGAAATTCATTATATGCAATAACTATTTTATCATTAAACTGGATAATCATGAAAAAAAGTTTGTTGATAATCCTGTTATCTGCCGGATTGTTCGTGCTCGATTCATGCGGCCCTTCGGAAATCATTGTCAGTAACCGGCCGGGACGGCCGTATTATTCAAGACCTTACTCTCCCGGACAAGGGTATATATGGATTGAAGGAGATTGGGTGATTCGCGGAGGAAGGTATGAATGGAATGAAGGGCGTTGGGCCAGAAGCAGGAACCGGTTATGGATAGCAGGAGAATGGGAACCCCGCGATGGTGGGTGGCGCTGGCGAAAAGGCTACTGGAGGTAATTATAACAGACAACTATCAACCGGCTACCGGATCGGAACGGTCATGGATAGCCGGTTTTTTTGATCATGGAAATATTTTTTCCAGCAGTACCCGGGCCATTCTATAAAATGCTTCGTGGCTGTACCCGGCAATATGCGGAGTGATGATGACATCCGGCCGGCCCAATAACCAATCTATCTGTTCTTTCTCAGAGGGACTCAATTTATCCAACTCCTCATTTTCCAGCACATCCAGTCCCGCCGCTGCAATCTTTCTGTTGGTAAGAGCATCGATCAGGTTCCCCAGGCTCACTACTTTTCCCCGGGAAGTATTCAGTATTACAGGTTTTTGCGACAATGTATTGAAAAAATTGCTGTCGGCCATATGAAAGGTCTCATCGGTAAGAGGTACATGAAAACTGATTACATCGGTGTAGCGGCATACCTGTTCAAGGCTTGCTTCTTTTATATGATCGCGTGCAAACCCCGAGTTATATTTATCATAGGCGAGCACGGTAACGCCCAATGGCTGCAGCAACCGGGCAAAACTGCTGCCGGTATTGCCAAACCCGATGATACCTACTGTTTTTCCATTCAGTTCCCATCCACGGTTCTCCTCTCTTTTCCATATTCCTTTTTGCACTTCCTGGTGCGAAGAAGAGATCCTGCGCAGCAGGTTCAGCAATAACCCAAGGCAGTGTTCCGCCACCGCACCCCGGTTGCCTTCCGGGCTGCTGACACATTTTATGCCTTTGCTTTCTGCATATTCCACGTCCACCAGTTCCATCCCGCTGCCCAGTCGGCCGATCCATTTCAGTGCCGCTGATTTGTCAAGCAGTGCCTTATCTACTTTTACTCTTGTTGTGATAATCAACCCTTC
>CAYSIU010000162.1:0-6371 GCA_964431095.1 uncultured Chitinophaga sp.
ATTGATAAATGGTAGGGTATCAGTGAAAATCCGGCAGTTTTTAGATTTTTTCTGGTGAAGGGTGTGTTCAGGTTGTATATTACTTAGCCTTCAATGGGTTTTATTAATGCCGACCTCAATTTGATACTTCCCCCTTTTTATGACTGCACTTCTTCCCAGGCGATTCTGTCCTGATACTTGGAGACATCGATCCCGTGCACCGTATAATTTTCGGGAAGGGAGATCCCAAATTCAGGATACCGGATGAATTTTGTTTTCCTTAAACTGTTCCATTTGTAAAGAGCCCATGCACCGGCAAAAACCAGGATCAGCATAGTAAGAAATAATGTGCGGCGGATCATCCTTTTTTTTCGACGGGAGGTCATGGCTGGCAAAACTTCACTACTGGCGTTATCAAAAACAAATATAATCAGACTGGTTTTGGGGAAATGTTAATTCAGTGCCTCCCGGCAGCATCCGGTTGTTAAACAGATTGATAGGGCCCGCCCGCCGGTCCTCTCTTTGCTCTTGCCAAAAAGTATTTTTATGGCAGATTTGTTTCCAAGAAAATAAGTCTTATTTTGTTCATCCACCTTTATTTTTAACCAAACTACATTTTATGAGACAGCTGCCATTTAAGCGTTTACATGCCCGAACTTTTCTTCTGTGTATTCTCCTGGTTTCATCAACCTGTTATGCCCAGCTCAACTGGAGCAAGGACACCATCTCAAGGGCTGATGCCCTCGCAGGGAAGCTTAATTACCTGAATAATATCCGGGGCGGAGGAAATTCCAATGCAACAGAACAGATCAACCTTCCGGTTGATAAAATGAAACAGATCATGGATGCCTGCGAAGCGAATAACATTCCCAATATTTCCGTTTTTTTCATCAAGATCCGGGCAGCTGACGTAGCACATTACAAACAGCTGAATCCTTCTGCATCAGATGATGATATAAAAGGAAGCCAGATGCTGGTCATCCGGGTTCCCCGCAGTGCTTTTGCCGGCAAAATGAGCTCAAAAGTGGATCTTTCCACCAACAATCCCCTGGTGGTTAGTTTGTTGGCTGCAGGATTGATCCTGGTTGATTACCCATGGACGGGTTTACCTCCGGGAACAGGAGATGTTTTTGTAACGGTGGGAACCATTTGTCCGCCACCAGCTTCCTGCGATTAGGAAAACCAATTTCAAGTACTTTTTTTGCCTCTCACCCGTTCTCATTTTCGGGGAGAGGTTTTTTCTTTTTTGCAAAAGCATTCCATAGTAGAAGCCGGCTGCGAACGGTGATCAGGTGTCTCGACAAAAGATAACGGATCAGCCGGTGCTCGAGGAAATGATGAATAGGAAGTAATACAGAAATGATCCCGATCTTGATCAACCAGATCTTCCAGGGCTCGCCATGGGTCAGGTGGTGGATCCGGGTGTCCAGTAAAAGAATAACGAATTCAAAAAAGAAGATCAACGACAGGAATCCCATCAGCCTGATCATAAATGCAGATACCTTGAACATCCCGATCATCATTAGCAGGACAAATGCAGTAGCAATCACGATGGTAATCAGCATGTACTGTAGATTGTGTTTGCGCTGCAGCTGCCGGGCTGCCAGGTCAGCCAGCCTTTGTTGTTCTTTTTCTTCATTTGAAAGCTCCAGCAAGGCAAGATCTTTCTCCTTCCCCAACTGGTCAACACTGTCCTTATAGTGGTCATATAATACGCTATATTCAAAAGCCTGTTTATAATCATTCTGTTGCTGATACAACACCCGTAACTGGTCAGCATTATTTTCCAGGCTGGCCAGGTCGGAAGCCGACCGGGCGAGATCAAACGATTTTTTGTAATAAAAAATGGCTTCGGGTATTTGTTTTAATTGCTGAACACAGTCAGCAAATTCTGAAAAGAAGTTTTTTTGGGTAGTCAGATCATACCCGGTATTAAATGAAATCTCTGCTTTTTTAAAATAGGCCAGCGCGCTATCCGGCCGGTTCCCATAGAGGTAAATTTCAGCCAGCATCCAGTTCAAATAATCCGGGCCTGTGTTCATGAAAACATTTTTCAATTCAGGTTGAGCATCCAGGAAAGCCAGTATATACCCCGGAGATTCCTTGAAGAGCATGTGGGAGAACAGTATTTTTTCCGCTTCAATGATCATCCGTACATTATACAATGAATCGGCCAGCAACAGGGCCTGCTGCAGGTAACCTTTGCCCGCCGTGTAGTTGGAAAGCTTGGCCAGAAAGATATTGTCGTTAACCTGCCCATATATGTTTTTCTTTTTTTTATTGATCGCCAGGCTCTGGAATACATAACTCTTCGCTATTTCAATTTTTCCAAGCTTTTTGTACATAGCAGCTATCGCTCCGAATACAGGCGGAAGAAGGGATTCATCTTCCCTTTTTCTTGCAAGATTCTGTGCATTGGTGTAAGTTTTGAAGGCCATCAGTACATCGGAGCGCTGGAGATAGGCATTGCCTAATTGAATCGCACAGATCACCCTCGCTGAGTCATTGTCGCTGTTCAATGCTGTAGCGAAGGCAAGATTGGCATTTTTAAATCCTTCTTCCACTTGCCCATCGGTAATATTCAGTGCAGCGAGGTTGGCATAAGCCAGTGCCGCATAATCAGTAAAATTGTTGAGCCGGGCATATTCCAGCGCCCTGATAATATAATCCCGGGTATTATGTGACCGGTCTTTTGTTGTGGTCCCGGTGGAACGAAAACCGGCATTGCCAAAATAAGCCAGCAGGACCAGGTTGGGATTCATGGTAGCTTCCGCCAGCATGATCTGTTTTTCGATAAGACTGTCTGCTTTGACAAATTTCTTATTGGCATAATAGTAGTCCGACAGTTGCCCCATCCTCACTATTTGTTCTGAATCCGAACGCGCTTCCCGGTAACGCTGAAGCAGCGTTTCTTCAACAACTTGCTGGCTCCTGGAAACCAAAGAGCATACTGTCAACGGGAGGAGCAGTAAGATCCCGTAGGTGATGTAACGCAGCGCTGGAGCCATGTAACCAATGGGGCTTGTAAAAAACCCTATAAGATAGGGAAACTTTCCTAGATCAATTGAGCCGGTTGTCCTGACCCGATGGTATACAATACCCGGTCCTGCTTAAATACTGTTGGATCTAAAAATTCATTTTCGCACCCAATGTTGCATAAAAGAGTTTCTTCCCTCTTTCCGAAAGATCAGGACGCCCGAGGATACTGACCAGGTTTTGCGGGATCACATAAGCCGGGATGGCCAGTAACTGGATCTTCCCGATTCCATAAACAACCGGCATAGAGAATTCATACGAGAGAACGGTAAACCGGTTGGTGTTTTTCGTCACCTGTTCGGTTACACCGGGTATTCCTGTATTTTGGTAATAGGTCTCCGTAAATCGTTGCGTACCTCCATATACATAGGCTGATGGATCCATGACCAATACGGATCGATCCGTCAGCTGCCAGCGAAAGAGATGGTCAAGGCCCCCGGTGGCACCCAGGTCTGCTTTGTTGCTGAACTTCACGTCAGCCCCTGCGGTCACATTCACCGCTTTGTTGAGCCAGGAAAGCGTACACGCGGTCTGTGCCTTTAAAGCCGACTGAGGCAACTGGCTGTTATTCTTGTAAAAGGGTTTCACAAAATAAAAATTGCCGGACATTTTCCTGTCATCCGTGGTAAAACGATACCCGATCGTAGTAACGGTGCCGGCATATTGAAAATCCGCTGATGAGTTCGTGATAAAAATGGGAGCAGCATTCAGGTAAAATTCCTTTGTAAACCAAATTTCGGCCAGTGGAAAAACACCACTGCTTCGTAAGCTGTCGGTCCTTCCGAAATAATTGAGGTGGGTATTATAATAGATGCCCAGTTTAAATTTCGGCTGATTGGACCTGGTTTGCTGTACAGAATCCGTTTGGCCCTGCCCGTAAAATGAAACGAGCAAAAACAATAATGCCAGGGGTTCGCAACATTTTATTTTCATTCGAAGATCATTTTTTTTAGAAAATATGCCTCCGTGTTTTCAGGACGGAGGCATAATGTATGCTGAAGTCTACGGATATTTACTGTCTTGTCACAGAAACACCGGATTTTGTATCATTTTGAGCATTGGCAGCTACCTGCGCATTCCCTTTTGATTTTTGAAGAGATGCAGCAGCCTGGGTCTGCGTAGCTGAACTGGCATTGACGGATGTGGTTTTCGTACCGCTGTTATTACTTTTCTGAACACCCAGTCCTGCCTGAGATGAGCTGGTTACTCCAAGGTCTGATTGAAGTGATCCACTCTCGTTGCCCTGTCCGTTTGTACTGCCATCGGCAGAAGCCGAAAGGGCGGATTTCAGATCTGCTCCGAGGTTGGCATTTCCCTTCACGCCATTATCGTTTGATAAATCAGCAGCAACAGTTCCTACTGCAGTCGAACCGGAAGTTCCTGACGTCATATTCACGGCCACTGTTGCCGGTGCATTGACAACTGCAGCACCTGCCGAAACAGAAGTGGCAGCGGCAGCACTGATCGTGCTCCGGGCTGCTGTACTAATCGTAGCATTAACAGATTTGGTGGCAGCCAGGGAAGCCGTAGCGGCAGCAGCGGCGGCATTCGTTGCCGCACTGGCTGAAGCATTAACGGCACTGTTGGCAGCCGCATTTACACTACTGGTTACAGCGTTTGTCGAAGCATTCAGGGCAGCCTGTGTGGCGGATTGAACACCGGCACCTACGTTCAGCTGGGCAAAACTGAATACGGAAACAACCATTGCAACGGACAACGCCATTATTTTTTTAATCCTTTTCATAGCTGATTTGTTTTAGGTTATAAATTGACTTTAGTTATTGAAAACAATAAATATCATCTCAACTGTATATTAATACAGCCACGTTCTATAACAATAAGTAACTGGGTGGTGGACAATTCCTGATCTAATCATGACCAGAAATCAATGGCGGCGCTAGAGAAGTTTTGGATCTGTTCTTTTCGTTGGCTTGTTCGCAGTTAATAATCAGACAAACTCTGTACCAAAGAGTTTAATGACTGTGGAAAGAAAAAAAGCAATTTTTTAACGGGAGGGAAAACATTTTCTTATTCCTTGTTATTCAATGATTCGCAGCTTTGCATAATTCAGCATGATCTTCTTTTCCCCGTTGCGTTCAAATTTCACCGTGGCGATCGGGTTATGTGCAGCCCCTTCCATTTTTATAACCTCTCCAAAACCAAATTTGGGGTGTTCTACTTTCTGGCCCACCTGTAAATCGGAGGTATCGCTTGCTACAAACCCCGGCGATGCCGTATGTTCCACTAATTTTGCCTGTGCAATTTTATTCGCCAGGTAAGAAGGATTTTTTTGTTGTTTTTCATCCGTTGCATTGCCATATTTTTCTCCCGCTTCGGCGAGATCGTTATAACCGGGATCGCTCCAGCCTTTCATTCTATTAAATGCAGCGCTCCTGCTCCAATCGCTGTATTTGTTTTTACCCACCCCGCCCCCATAGCTTTTATCGAGATACTGTTCGGGCAGTTCATCCAGGAAACGGCTGGGTTCATTCTGGACCAGGGTTCCAAAGCGATAACGGGCATTGGCGTAGGTGATCCAAAGGCGTTGTTTTGCTCTGGTAATTGCGACATAAAACAATCGACGTTCTTCTTCGAGTTCTTCGCGGGTATTAAAGGCCAATGCATTGGGGAAAAGCATTTCTTCCAACCCTGCCGCAAACACACAACTGAATTCGAGTCCTTTTGCAGCGTGTATCGTCATTAGTTTCACTGTATCCGCATCCGGATCTTTTTCATCTGCATCTGTGAGAAGGGTGATCTGCTGTAAATAAGCGGCCAGGCTTTTATCCACCAGCTCGCCCTCTTCATTGTCCGGACTTTCCGTCCATTCTTTTATCGAGTTGAGCAATTCCTGGATATTTTCATACCGTTGCACACCCTCGGTGCTTTTATCGTTAAAAAGTTCTTTTACCAGGTTGGTTTGTTTCCCCACATGAAACGCCACTTCGTAAGCGTTGTGTTTCTCCAGCATGCTGGCAAAGCTTTTGATCATCGTTACAAAGTCATTCAGTGCATCTTTAGTCCCCTGTTTAAAACCATGAACAGCCGCTTTTTCCATCACTTCCCACATGCTGATATTATTATTATTGGCCGACAATACCAGTTTGTCAATCGTGGTTTTCCCGATCCCTCTTGCAGGATAATTGATGATCCGTTTGAGGGCCTCTTCGTCCCGTGGATTGACCGTGATGCGGAGATAGGCCAGCAGATCCTTGATCTCTTTACGCTGGTAAAAGCTGATTCCCCCATAAATTGAATAGGGTATCCCCATTCGCCGGAGGGCTTCCTCAAAGGCCCGGCTCTGGGCATTGGTGCGGTACAGTACTGCAAAATCCTTATGGCCATAATGATTGCGA
>CAYSIU010000163.1:0-3016 GCA_964431095.1 uncultured Chitinophaga sp.
TCTCACCTGTATGGTCCCCGTTCTTGAAAGAATAGCGTTTGCAAAATTCCCGTTTCCTTTTTCTTTCAGGTAATAAACCAACCCATTTGCCTGGATCTCCCGCCTGAAATCGGAGGCCATTGAAGTTTCAAATTTTGTATTTCCCAGTTTATTGCCCAGGCCACGACCCCAACCGCCATGGTTCCAGGGACCGATCACAATGAAATTTTTGTGGTTTTTATCATTCTTTTCAAGAGTCTCATAAGCTTTTTGAGGTCCGTAAAAATCTTCCTGGTCCCACCAGCCGGCTACATGCATTGTATACACCCGTGGTGAATCAAGGCGGTACGGGAGGGACTGTTTTTGCCAGAACGCATCGTAATTCGGGTGATTGGAGAAATCATTCCAGGAGGGGAGTTTATTGAAAAAATATTTCTTATTCACGTTGGCCAGCGAACCCAGTTGAAGATACCAATCGTAGGTGTCATACATCGTAAATGGATAAAGCGAATCCGTTTTGGAGGCTTCTTCCATAAAAGCGTATTCAAAACTATAACTCAGGCGAAAAGCGCCATTGTGGTGGAAGTCATCCCCGATGAACATATCCGATGGAGTGGCTTGTTCCGAAACAGCTATTAAAGCGGGGTGGGGGTCACAGGCCCCGATGATGGTGGTCCATCCATCGTAGGAAATGCCGTGCATGCCGGCTTTGCCATTATTGTTTTTTATGTTATGGATCAGCCAGTCAATGGTATCATAAGCATCGGTACTTTCATCGATCGCTTTCGGATCTTTTTTATCCCGGCTGAAACGTTGCATTTCAAATTTACCTTCCGAAAGATAGCGGCCACGGATGTCCTGGTACACGAAAATGTATCCTTCTTCGGCCATATCTTTTACATAGACGCTTTTTTCGGGGCTGCGATAACCATTGACTCCATAAGGAGTGCGTTCCAGTAAAAACGGCAAGGGCTCCGTTTGATTGACAGGAATAAAGATCACGGTATGCAGTTTTATTCCGTCCCGCATGGGGATCATCAGTTCCTGGCGGGTATATTTATCGGCACCGGCATCACCGGTATATGGGTTGATATTGAATGTTTTTATTTTGTTGCTGCTGTCAAGCCCACTGATCACCTGGTACAGACCGTCCCGGGTCTGGACCTGGTAACTGTTCATGCCGTTATAGCTTTTTCTAAATTGAATGTTATAAAAAGGAGTTTTGGTAAAGACCTGGTTTTGAAAAACACTTTTAAAAGTATTGTAGGGAAGTCTTTGGCGGAAGTTTTCGCCGAATAATGCATACATGCCGTCAATATTATTGTCATTCATCTGCCGAAAGAGGAGCTGCGTTATACTGTCGGTGATCTTTTCCTGTTGTGTCTGGGGTAACTGTGCGAAAATGATCGTGGAAAAAAATAGTACCGGTAAAAATGCAGATAGTACAGGAAGGAATATTTTTTTCATATCTTTTTTTGAATGGTAAAGAAAGTGGCTTGATGAACCAGCCGCCTGATCATTTAAACCGGCACGCTGCTACCCAGCCAGGCCATCATTCCCATACCCACCTCGATGGCTCTTTCGTCAATATTAAATGTGGGTGTATGTACGCCGGATATGATCCCTTTCGCCGCGTTCATGGTACCCAGCCGGTAAAAGCAGGCAGGCAGTTGCTGCGCATAGAAACCAAAATCTTCTGAGCCCATGCGGAGCTCGGTTTCGCTTATATTTTCAGCTCCCTGGTACTCTTCCGCTTTGTTTTTTGCGGCATTACTCAGTTGCTCATTATTGAAGACACAGGGATAACCCACATCAATATTCAGGTCAATCTCCCCACCCATGGAATGCACCAGTTCCGTGGCATTTTTTCGGATCAATTCATGGGCTTTGAAGCGCCAACCTTCATCCATTGCCCTGAAAGTTCCCATCAGCTTCACCTCGTTGGGAATGACATTGGTGGTGGTGCCTGCATTAAAAGCAGTGATGGAAAGAACCGAAGGATCAAAAGGGTTTTTGTTACGGCTGATCAATTGCTGCAATGCAACGACAAGATGCGAACTGATCAGAATTGGATCTACCGCCAGGTGTGGGGAGGCGGCATGTCCGCCCCTGCCCCGTATGGTTATATATATTTCATCGGCACTGGCCATCACTTTGCCGCTACGGAAACTCAGGTGGCCCACTTCCATCCCTGTATGTACATGTAATGCCAGTATTCCCTGCGGCTTTGGGTTTTCCAACGCTCCGTCTTTTATCATGAGCGAGGCGCCGCCCGGGTTTTTTTCTTCACCGGGTTGAAAAATCAGTTTCACGGTCCCTTCCCACTCTTCTCTCAATTCCTGCAGGATCCTTGCAGCACCCAGCAGGCAACTGCTGTGCACATCATGCCCGCAAGCATGCATTACACCTTCCCGGGTAGATTTGTAGGGGACGTTATTTTCTTCGCGGATCGGTAAAGCATCCATATCCGCCCGCAGTGCCATAATTCTTTTACCTGGATTTTTTCCTTTTATGAGACCTACTACACCGGTCGTTGCCTTTATTTCAAAAGAGATCCCGAATTCTTTCAACTTCCCCTGTATGAATTTGGAGGTTTCAAATTCCTGGTAACTCAGTTCGGGATGGGCATGCAGGTGACGCCGGACGTCAATGAATTCAGGAGCATATTTTTTAGCCAACGCCTTTATTTTTTCCAGCATCCCGCAAAAATACTATTTCACCCCTGACTGTGTATCGTCGATTGTAAACTATTGTGTGTGTACTGTTGATGGCGAATTGCCAATGGCTGACTTCAAGCTGATCTAAGGCCCGATATCATCTGATTCAGAAATCTTCCCGGGTTTCACCTCGGATCACATGCGAGTCGTCGATCCCGGCTGGTACGATGAGGCGACCGTATTCGCTACTAGCAGAATGCTCTTGGCTCCGCTGATCCCAGATAGCAATCAAGACGAGATACGGATATTCAGCCTTTGCTGCATCCCATTGGAAAAAAATCTGGGCCAGCTCATTGTAAGCCAGCTTTTCGTTCACGACC
>CAYSIU010000163.1:3026-6367 GCA_964431095.1 uncultured Chitinophaga sp.
AGTTGCCGGCTTTTACGCGGAAATAGGGGGATTGATACCAGAGATAAGCCTTTAATTCGGGGAAATAAGTATAAACTTTGGCTTTGGCAGCGATCGCCTCGTCACGGTTGATGGTGCTGATGATCATCAGCCGGAATCCTTTATCTGTCCGCCTGGCGTCGCGACTTGTCAATTCATTGATCACTGCCTGTTTTTTTACGAGCAGGTCCAGTCGCGAGTCTTTGTGGATGATAACTGTGTTACTGTCGTCAAACGGCCGGGAAAGAAGTTTTCCTATTGAATCCTGTTGGGCAAGAGCAGGAAGAACCGAAAAACAAAAAAAAGCAATACTGCAAATGAATTTCATGAAGGACATAAGGGGCAAATATCTTACCAAAAATAATGTTTAAAAATTTTAACAGGATTATCCGGAGAAACCTGTTGTAAACCCGGAACACTGTATGCCCCCAAACTCAATAACCCGCTCCTGACCCCGCGATGTTTTCAATGGGATGCCATGTGGTTTTGATTTCCTGGGTATCCATAATGAAGTAGGGTGACTGGCCTTCGTTGCTCTGCCATTTCACGTTATCGTAGAAAACGATCCGCTTTAAATTCAATGCAGATTTTTCCCGCATCATCTTCTGTGTACCGGCATCGCTCTCGCAGTAGATCGTGGCATTTACGTCCATATGATCCACAAACCAGGAAGCCAGCTCTGAAGGTTTGCCTGTTAAAATATTGACCACTCCGCCGGGGAGATCGGATGAATTCAGGATTTCGGCAAATGTAACCGCACAAAGTGGCTTTGTTTCGGAAGCCAGTACCACGCAGGTATTTCCGCCTGTGATCACGGGCGCGACTACGGAAACCAGTCCCAGCAGCGAATCCTGCTGTGGGGCTATTGCGGCCACCACACCGGTTGGTTCGGGTACAGAGAAATTGAAGTGTGAACTGGCTACAGGATTCACCGAGCTAAAGAGCTGCTGGAATTTATCACACCAGCCGGCATAATAGATCAGGCGATCGATTGCAAGGTTCACTTCTTTCTCCGCTTTGGACTTCGATGCATCCTGTTGTATCAGTTCCCCGATGAATTGTGCTTTTCTTCCTTCCAGCATTTCGGCCATACGGTACAGGATCTGTCCCCGGTTGAAAGCCGCTCTCCCGCTCCAGCCACTGACCGCGCTACGCGCCGCTGCTACGCCATCCCTGAAATCTTTTCTGGAGCTCAGGCAAACATTGGCGAGTTTTTTTCCCGCTGCGTTTACAGGAATATAATACCGGCCCGACTCCGTCCTTGGAAACTGTCCACCGATATAGATTTTATAGGTCTTCAGCACTCCTAATCGTTTTGAAGATGTTTTTTTCTCCAACCCATCCTCGCTGATACTGAAAGAAGATTTTTTGACGGATGTTTTTTCCATATATTATTTTTTAGCCCGGAAAGCGCAAGACTGTAAGATTTCTTCGCACTTTCGGCAATGTTGATCAGTTCACCAGCTTCAAATAGGGCAACAACCCATGCAATCCGCCCTCTCTTCCGAATCCACTTTCTTTGTAACCACCAAAAGGAGAGGAGGGGTCGAATTTGTTGAATGTATTGGCCCACACTACGCCCGCTCTCATCCGGCGCGTCATATTAAAGATCTTGGAACCTTTATCAGTCCACACACCCGCGCTCAGACCATAGGGAGAATTATTGGCCTTCTCGATCACTTCATCATCGGTACGGAATGTGAGGATAGCGAGGACAGGTCCGAAAATTTCTTCCTGGGCGATGCGATTGCTCTGGGCTACATTGGTGAATAATGTGGGGCGGCACCAAAACCCTTTGCCGGGAAGCGGACAACTGCTCTCATACATTTCGGATCCTTCTTCTTTTCCTATTTGAATATACTTATGGATCGTTTCCAGTTGCTGCCTGGAATTGATAGCCCCGATGTCTGTATTTTTATCCAACGGGTCACCTACGATGAGTGATTCGATCCTGTCTTTTAATTTTCTTATCACCTGCTTCGCTACCGATTCCTGTACATATAATCTGGAACCCGCACAGCAAACATGCCCCTGGTTGAAATAGATCCCGTTGATCACTCCCTCCACCGCCTGGTCTATCGGGGCATCTTCAAAAATGATGTTGGCTGCTTTGCCACCCAGTTCCAATGTGGCTTTCTTATCGGTACCTGCAATGGCACGCTGGATGATTTTTCCCACCTCGGTAGAACCTGTAAATGCGATCTTATTGATATCGGGGTGATTGACGATTGCCGCACCGGTGGCGCCGGCTCCAGTTACAATATTTACTACGCCCGGGGGCAGGTCTGCCTCCTGGATGATCTCGGCCAGTTTCAGGGCGGTCAGCGATGTTGTCTCTGCAGGTTTTAAAACAACTGTATTTCCTGTTGCAATGGCAGGAGCGATCTTCCAGGCTGCCATCAGCAATGGAAAATTCCAGGGAATGATCTGTCCGGCCACTCCCAGCGGTTCTGCCTCCCGGTTAGGAAATGCATATTCCAGTTTATCGGCCCAGCCGGCATAATAGAAAAAATGATTCGCGGCGGTGGGCACATCAAAATCGCGGCTCTCCCGGATCGGTTTGCCGCCATCGAGCGATTCAATGATCGCCAGTTCCCTGGATCTTTCCTGGATCATCCGGGCAATGCGGAAAATATATTTGGCTCTCTCTTTGGGAGGGGTTTTCTTCCATACTTTTTCATAGGCATTTCTCGCCGCTTTTACCGCTGCGTCCACATCAGCCTGGCCGGCTTCTGCTATATCACTCAGCTTTTCTTCATTGGCGGGGTTGATCGTATCGAAATATCTTTTGCTCAATGGCTTTTGCCAATTTCCATTGATAAAAAGATCATATTGTTTGTTGATGGTGGCAGAGCTTTTGCTTTCGGGTGCGGGGGCATAGGTCCACGAAGTATCAAATTTCAATTTCAACGTATTGCTTTTCCTTTTTGCGATTGTTTTTGCCATCAGATTGATTTTTGCGATGTGTCAGCAGCGCTTCAGGAAGTCACCCCCTTAATCCACCGAAAAATAATTCGCTGCCTGGTACACACCGGTTTTTTCTTTTAATAGCTGCATCAGCACATCATTGGCGAGGCTACTGGCACCAAAACGGAACCATTCATTGCTGAGCCAGTCTTCACCCAATACTTCTTTTACCATGACCAGGTAATGTAAAGCCAATTTTGATTTGGAAATCCCCCCTGCCGGTTTCATGCCCACCCTTCTTCCTGTCTTATAATAAAAATCCCGGATCGCTTCCAGCATGACCAGGGTTACGGGCATGGTTGCAGCGGGTTGAATCTTACCCGTAGATGTTTTAATGAAATCTGCCCCGGCATGCA
>CAYSIU010000164.1:0-6365 GCA_964431095.1 uncultured Chitinophaga sp.
TGGCGGTCAATGGCTCGGCCAGGGCATCTTCGATCTCTTTTGGAGTGAACACTTTTTCACCGGCAAATTTTCTCAGCCACCGGTTCCGTTCCTGGATGATCCGGTCATTGTTTTTCCCGATCTGCAACCTACGGGGGTTGTTTGGGATAATGCTTAGAGCGGTGATCTCGGCCAGTGACAGATGATCGGGATTCTTTTTAAAGTAGAATAATGACGCTGCTTTTACACCCTCGATATTTCCACCATAAGGAACCAGGTTCAGGTACATCTGAAGGATCTCTTTCTTACTGTATTTCAACTCCAGTTGGAGTGCCCGGAACATTTCGCGGATCTTGTTCCAGATATTTCTTTTGCCCGGCTCCAGGGCCTTGGCCACCTGCATGGTGATCGTACTGGCCCCTGAGGTTCGATGCATTTTAAAAAGGTTGTTAAAGAAGGCTCGCATAACCGCAAATGGATTTACACCCGGGTGCGAGTAGAAATGCTTGTCTTCCTTGGCAATGATGGTCTTCTGCAGCAACGGAGAGATCTCCTCCAGTTCCGTTTTCATTCTCCACTTCTGATCGCTGGTGAGATAAGCATTTATGATTTCTCCCTTATTATCAGTTATAACGGTGGAGTACTCGATTTTATCCGGTAAAGGAAAGACCCAATTGAGAATGAAGAACAGCAGAACCAGCGCCAATAAGCCAATTCCCAATCTTTTGGAAAAACGGAGAATTCCCCGGCGCGTGATGTGCATTTTGAATCGTTTCTTCATCAGATTGTGTAGTTGGTGAAACCCGTTGCCACTTAACAAATATTTATCTTCTGAAACTTGCAACTCCGGCAATATGTACTGTATCTTTCCTGGTAAATTCTTTGCTTCCTGTATGGACTCGTCCGATGCATCCCGACCCACCCGGGATATTCCTCCCTAGCTTTGCACAGCTAATTTCTACTATTCCTTTTGTGAATAAGAAATCCATCACTTTATTTTTTCGCTGAACAAACTTCTTTAACTTCTCATTCATAACCAACCCTGCCCGCTAAAATCAAAACGGGCAGACCCTTAACCACACCTCCTATGCGTATCAAGACTTTCCTTGTTCCGCTCATCGCCGGAACAATTTTTTTATCTGCCTGCAAAAAGAATGCGATCACACTCAGCTTCACCAACGCCAAAGGCGAAGTACCGCTGCTGGGCAATTTGCTTTTCCGGTTCAGCCATTCATTGGCAACCGATTCCATGCTCAATACCTGGGATTCCACTGATTACATTTCATTTGATCCGGCGATCAAAGGAAGGTTCCGCTGGCAGAGCCCCGATGAACTGGTATTTTCTCCCGCCGAACCGCTTAACCCCGCCACCACCTACAAAGCTCGTGTCAAAAACACTGTATTGAGGTTTAGTAAATACAATTCAGTGAATGGAGCCGATAAAATAAACTTCCATACCCCTGCATTGACGCTGGATAACGCGCAAGTGATGTGGGTGGGAGAAACAGGCGCTACAGCGATTCCCCAGGTGGACCTGGTTTTTAATTACATCGTCAACCCCGAAGAACTCAAAAACCGCCTGAATGTGGAAGTGGAAGGCAACAAAACCGATTTTGATCTTATCACCGTTTCACCGGATAATAAAATATCTGTCCGGCTCAAAGGATTAAAAGCCGAGGATAAAGACCTTGACGCCAAATTAACGATTGAAAAAGGGCTGAAGCCGCAGAGCGGGAACAACAGTACCGAAGACAAAATCGTGAGCGCACTGACGATCTCTTCGCCCTACTCCCTGACCATCCAGCATGTGGAAGCCGAACATGACGGAATGGAAGGCGTTGTGAAAGTGACTACCAGCCAGCAATTGTCGGGTGACAATATAAAGTCCTTTATAAAATTTGATCCCGACCTGCCTTTTACAGTCGAACCCGGTGATTTTGGATTCAGCCTCCGCAGTGACAAATTCGATGTGGAGAAAAGCTATACCGTAACGATCAGTAAAGGCCTTCGCGGCAAGTTGGGCGGTCTGATGAAGGAAGACTACAATGACGGGATCGGTTTCGGGGAATTAGAAGCGGATATAAAATTTACCGACAGCAAGGCTGTTTATCTTTCCAAAAAAGGAGGCAGGAACCTCGAAGTGCAGATCACCAATGTACCCAAAGTGAAGATCATCATTTCCAAGATCTATGAGAACAACCTTTTAATGGCACAGCGATATGGATATGAACCGCAGGAAAATAACACCGGTCCCAATTATGCCAGTTATGAAGGTGAGTCTGAAAATAATTACAATGATGAATATGGCGGGAATGCCATGCTGGGTGATGTGATCTATGAAAAGGAGATGGACACCCGCTCATTGCCTAAAAGCGGGGCAGGCAGGATCCTGGACTTTGCACAGTTTGAAGACCGGCTGCCCGATTTCAAAGGCATTTATCATGTCGTCATTCGTTCTTCGCAGGATTATTGGGTGAAGGATAGCCGTTTTATCTCTTTGTCGGACCTTGGACTGATCGCCAAAGAAGGCGACGATAAGGTTTACGTGTTCACGAATTCCATCAAATCAGCCGAACCGGTTAGCGGGGTAAATGTTTCGGTTTATTCGGTCAATAACCAGCTCATCGGAACCGCCGCCACCGATAAAGATGGGGTGGCAACAATTGCCTTCAACAAATCCGAATTCAATGGATTCAGACCGGCGATGATCATCGCCAAAACAGAAGATGACTTTAACTACTTGCCGTTTAATAATACAAAGGTCAACACGTCCCGGTTCGATGTAGGCGGAAAAAGAAACAATCTCTCCGGGTTTGATGCGTTTGTATATGCAGAGCGGGATGTATATCGTCCCGGCGAGAAAATAAATTTCTCGGTCATCCTCCGCGATGCACAATGGAAAAACCCCGGTGATATCCCGCTGAAGATCAAATTCCTCCTGCCAAACGGGAAGGAACTGAAATCATTCCGCAAAAACCTGAACGAAGAAGGTTCGATGGAAGGCAGCCTGGATATCGGCACTTCAGCCATCACCGGCAGCTACACGCTGGAGGTTTACACGTCCAATGATGTCCTGCTTTCCTCCAAAAATTTTTCTGTGGAAGAATTCGTACCCGATCGTATCCGCGTGAAAACCCAACTGGATAAAAAATTTTTAAAACCGGGTGAAACATCTTCTCTTTCCATCAATGCCATGAATTTCTTTGGCCCGCCCGCGGCAAACCGTAAATATGAAACGGAGATCCAGGTAAAACAAAAATCTTTTTTATCAACTCAGTTCGACGATTATGATTTTAGCCTCGCCAACCAGCATACTTTTTTTGATAAGCAGGTGAAAGAAGGTACCACGGACGCTTCCGGTAATGCCAGCTTTGATTATGTGGTTCCGTCCACCTATGCCAATATGGGAGCGCTGCAAACCAGTTTTTATACAACCGTATTTGATGAAACGGGTCGCCCTGTCAGCCGCATTGCATCAGTGGATATTTATACCCAGGAGGTGTTCTTTGGTATCAAACAGGATTGGTACTACTATTATCCTCTGAATCAACCCGTGAAATTCCAATTGGCCGCCGTTAATAAGGATGGAAATGGAGTAAATGCGACCGCAAAGATACAGGTGATCAAACATGAATACCGCACCGTACTGATCAAAAGCGGAAGTTATTTCCGTTACGAATCCCAGAAGGAAGACAAAATGATGATGGAACAACAGGTCAATGTGGGTAGTAATACCGCGTACAGTTATGTGCCAAGAACACCTGGTGATTATGAAATAAAGATTTATAACGCGGGTGCCAACAGCTATGTAAGCCGCAGCTTTTACAGCTATGGAAGCTGGGGAACTACCAATACATCGTTCGAAGTAAACCGGGAGGGCAATATTGAGATCGACGTGGATAAAAAATCTTATCTGACGGGTGAAACGGCAAAAGCATTGTTTAAAACCCCGTTCAGTGGGAAGATGCTGGTGACCATGGAAACGGATCACATCATTTCCCACCAGTACGTGGATGTCAGTAACCGGAGTGCCAGCATCGACCTGAAGTTGACCGGCGAATACGTACCCAATGTGTATATCACCGCCACCCTGATCAAACCCCACGAAGTATCTGATATTCCTTTGACCGTGGCTCACGGGTTTAAGAATATCACCGTGGAAGAAAAAAGCCGGAGGATCCCTGTGGAGGTAGTAGCGCAAAAAACAGTTCGTTCAAAAACGCACCAGAAAGTGACGGTGAAAGCCGCCCCGGGAAGTTTTATTACTTTATCTGCGGTGGATAACGGGGTGTTGCAGATCAGTGATTTCAAAACACCGGATCCATACGATTACTTCTACCAGAAAAAAGCATTGCAGGTCTCTGCATTTGACCTGTATCCTTTGCTGTTCGCCGAAGTCAGGGCCCGGCTCAGCAGCACCGGTGGAGATGCGGATGTGAGCATGGAAAAAAGAGCCAACCCCATGCCCGCCAAAAGAATAAAAGTGGTGAGTTATTGGAGCGGCATAAAAAAGGCAAACGGGGAGGGCATTGCTGAATTTGAATTTGATGTGCCCCAGTTCAGCGGTGAACTGAGACTGATGGCTGTTTCCTACAAAGGACAAAGTTTCGGTGCAGCCGATAACAGCATGACCGTAGCGGATCCCATTGTGATCAGCACAGCCCTGCCCCGGTTCTTAAGTCCGGGTGATACCGTGAATGTACCCGTAACACTGACGAATACGACAGATAAGACATCTGCGATTTCTGCTATGATCAGTGTGGTGGGTCCACTGAAAATAGTAGGTGGCAATAGTCAAAGTGTAAACCTGCCGGCGAAGGCAGAGGGGAGGGCGACTTTTAAAATAGTGGCAGGCCCTACCATCAATATTGGAAAAGTAGCCGTGACGGTGAATGGAATGGGGGAAAAATTTACCGACAGCACCGAGATATCAGTTCGCCCGCCTTCCACTTTGCAAAAAGTTACCGGCAGCGGTTCCATCGCCGGCGGCAGTTCAAAGAATATCAATATCAGTTTGAGTGATTTTATGCCCGGCAGCAGTAATTATAGCCTGGTGGTAAGTCGTTCGCCTGTGTTGGAACTGGGTGATCAACTAAGATGGCTGGTGGAATATCCCTATGGTTGCACGGAGCAAACTGTTTCGGCCGCATTCCCTCAACTTTACTATGGAGACCTCGTTGACCTGATGCATTTAAACAAGGATCAGAATAAACAAAATGCAAACAGCAATGTGATGGAAGCCATTCGCAAGATAAAAATGCGGCAGTTGTATAACGGGGCGGTTACGTTGTGGGACGGCGAAGACAAAGAAGACTGGTGGGCCACGATCTATGCCGCACATTTTTTACTGGAAGCGCGAAAAGCAGATTTTGATGTGGACAACGGTTTGCTGGAGACCATGCTGAATTACATTAACAACAAATTGAAAAATAAAACCACCATCACTTACTATTACAATCGGGATCAGAATAAAAAGATCGCCCCGAAGGAGGTCGCCTACGGGTTGTATGTGCTGGCCCTTGCCGGAAAAACCAATGTGCCGGCTATGAATTATTATAAGGCCAATTCTTCCCTGCTGGCGTTGGATAGCCGTTACCTGCTGGCGGCAGCCTATGCAACAGCCGGCGATAGGAAATCATTCAATGCCATGTTGCCTTCTTCGTTCAGTGGCGAGGAATCGGTGGTGCAAACAGGGGGAAGTTATTATTCCGACGTGCGGGATGAAGCCATCGCGCTGAACGCATTGCTGGATGCGGATCCGGGGAATGCGCAGGTGGGCGTTATGGTGAAACATGTAGCCGATAAATTAAAGAGCCGTGAGTGGCTGAGTACGCAGGAAAGGGCTTTTGCCTTCCTGGCCCTGGGCAAGCACGCAAGATCCGTCAACAATTCCACGGCTACGGCAGAAATAAAAGTGAAGGGAAAACTGATTGCCAAAGTCGATGGCGGGCAGTGGAGGGGAGATATGAAAGCGTTGAACGGTAATAATATCGAGATCGCAGCACAAGGCAATGGGAACCTGTATTATTTCTGGGAATCGGAAGGCATCAGTGCCAGCGGGGCTTACAAAGAAGAGGACAGTTACCTGAAAGTGAGGAAACGTTTTTACGACCGCAACGGGAAACCCATCAATGGCAATACTTTTAAGCAAAACGACCTGGTCATTATCGGGATTTCATTGGAGCGTTCCTTTAATACCCCGGTTGAAAATGTGGTGATCACCGATCTTTTACCCGCCGGTTTTGAGATCGAGAACCCGAGAACAAAGGATATACCGGGAATGGATTGGATAAAAGATGCATCCACGCCGAGGGCATTGGATGTGCGTGACGACCGTATCCATTTCTTTGTGGATGCAAACAGCAGCAAGCAAACCTATTATTATG
>CAYSIU010000165.1:0-6352 GCA_964431095.1 uncultured Chitinophaga sp.
ATTAAACCTTTTTCCAGTCAGCAATAAAGTCCAGATAGCTGTCGCTGACGGGAAGTTCAACGGACGAGCTGAGCCTGATCTTCCGGTTAAGAATGGATCTTACTTTATCGGTGGCCACGATATAGCTTCGATGAACCCTTCGGAATTTGCCGGGAGGCAGTTTTTCCAATACTTTCTTCATGGTCATCAGGGTCATCACGGGCTTGCTGTCGCTGCAATGGATCCGGATATAATCCTCCAGGCTTTCAATGTATTCAATACTTGCCAGGGGTATCTTCACCACGCGGTATTCGGAATAGACAAACAATGCATTCCCTTCACCCGCTTTTGTCCTGTATTTATATTCAAAATATTCGGCGGCTTTACGAGCCGCTTTTTCGAACCGTTCAAAGCTGATCGGTTTCAGCAGGTAATCCACCGCATCCAGTTCAAATCCATCAATGGCGTATTTCTTATGTGCCGTGGTGAAAATGATCATCGGTTTAGTGTCCAGCGAACGAATGAGATCGAGGCCGGATATATCCGGCATGTTGATATCAAGAAATAGCAGGTCCACCGGGTGGCTCTTTGCAAATTCACTTCCTATGATGGCGTCATCAAATGTTTGGAGTAATTGCAGGAATGGGATCCGGGCGATATATTCCCTGAGCAAAACCACTGCCGGGGGCTCATCGTCTATCACAATGCATTTCAGGGGCATCTGCCTAAGTTAATAATTATGTTGTTAATAATAAGAGAAAGCCCCTCTCATGCAGGTCTTTCCGGGACCTATTAACACAAACCGAGTTGCTGATTGATACGGCATGGTTCCTTGTCAACAGATCGTTCGTACGGAAACAAAATTCCCTGAGGCATCAAACCGCACGGCATATTTTGTATTGTTGGCATCAATCACCACCAGGTAACCCTGCAGAGTATTGTCGCGATAAACAGCAAAGGCCTTTTCAAACACATAATTGGGGTAGCTGTTGCTGAGATAGTTCAATATAGCGGGAGGCAGATCCGCCTTCGCCACGCTCACACAGAGCCCGGGAGGAGCTGGAAGCGTCACTCGCCTGATAAAATTACCTGCTGCGTCAAACAGGTTCGCAAACAGGCCATTGTTCCTGGATAATACAACATAACTGCTGTCGTGGTGATTCACAAAGGCCTTCACCAGCGTGTCCTGGGGATAATTAGTCGCCATATAGACCAGGATGGAAGCCGGCAGGGCCGCCAGGGCGATAGTATCACGTTGCAACCCGTTTCGATCGCAAAAACGGCCGCCTTCATGCCAACCCCCTCCATCAATATCGCCTCTTTCCCTTTGTTCCAGTACTCTTACAAAATTTCCGGAGCTATCAAAGAGGATACCGACGGGTTTGCCATTATAAAAAATCACGGCCACATACGCGGTGATCGCCCCATCGCTGTTCTTTACCGCAAATGCTTTATTGAATGTATAACCTGAATAATTTGCTGCGAGGTATGCAGTAACGGCTGCCGGCAGATCCGACTCCGTGATGGCCACCCGTTGCGATCCCCTTGCACAGGGTTGAACGATGTAAACTGAATCGGTAACTGTGGTGCCTGTCGCTGCGGCGGATTCGCTCGCTGCCACGGCAATGGTGGAGGAAGTGGAAGTTCCGTTTGATGAAACATCTTTCTGGCAGGCGATAAACCCTGCCGGGATCAGCAGGAGCAAATAAATGGCTCTCCGGGGAATGACTTTCGTAATCATAGCTCAGAATTTTAGAAGATTAAAAAATATGGGGAATAAAAACAGGAGTTTTAAAATTGCTGCATGCAATGGCTTTGCGGTTGGAAGAAAATGGATGCAGAAAGTTTAATCGTTGATTGTTTGTATGGATGAAATGCCTGAATGTACCGTTCAATTGTTATTGTGATGAATTTCCCGAAGGATCAGGTCAGCAATTTGAGCTCCACTGTAAAAAAACTGCCATTTGTTTTGATCTCGAGTGAATGCCTTTCCCCGTAAAGATGTTGCAAACGCTGCCGGGCGTTTGAGATGCCGATACCGGTACGTTCCGGGTTGCGTTTTGTTTCAAATAGCTTGTTCTGGCAATAGAACCGGATGCTATGTTCTGCTGCGGTCAGTTTTATGATAATATCGGATGGCTCATGGCTGCTGGTACCATACATGAAGGCATTTTCCACAAAGGTCATTAACAAGAGTGGCGCAATCATTTTGTCGGTGGTCCGGCCGGTTACCTGCAATTCCACACTCATATTGGCACCCAGTCTTATTTTCTGCAGGTCAATATAATCCCGCATACAGCCGATCTCGCTCTCCAGCGGGACAAAATTCTCCCGGACATCATCGGTCACATACCGCATGATGTTGGATAATTTCATGATCCCCTCACCGGCATTTTCGTTTTTAGTTATTATCTGGGAATAGATATTATTCAATGTATTGAACAAAAAATGCGGGTTGATCTGTGCTTTTAAAAAGGAAAGCTCGGCATTGGCTTTATCGCTCTCCGCCTGCAAAACCCTCCGTTCCGTGTTTCTCCATTGCTGGAAAAGGACAACTGCCGAGCTCAATGACCAGACCAGTATGAACAGGATAACGGAGACAATGTCTATCTGCGGTCCGCCAGGGCCGGGGGGACGGTCGCCGGGGGGTGCCGGCCCGGGTGGGGGTTGTGGCCTATCGGGCGATGGCCCGGGATGCATCAGGGGATCAAAGGGCTTGAGCCAATATACCAATGCGAACAAAAGCACTATTATGCCAAAATAAAAGAAATATTTTTTTGACAAAAAAAACCGGGGTAACAGCCACCAGGTATTGAGATAAAACAAAGCAGGAAAAATAAAATAGAAGAGAAGATAAGGAGGACTTATAAACTTCGGCCACAGGTTGCCGCCACCAGGCGATAGGGCCAGAAATGATACAACCATGGAATAAAAAAACAACCAGCACAAAAGATGAGCGATGATCGTTAAAGGCCGGGAACGTTGCATACTACAAATGACGAGTTTTGAAGTTAGTAAATATGTGCTGTGTCGGCCGTATGCCCCTTTGTATGGACAAAACCGGCTGTTGATAATTCTTATTGTAAAAAAATCATGTCTTCTTACATTTGCCCTGACCTGGTTTCCCGGCGCTGAAGGTCGGGATGAAAAGGGAAGTCAGTGAAAATCTGACGCTATCCCCGTAGCTGTAAGGTTAGGAGTAGGGAATAACCAGTGGCTGGCAGGACATCCAAAGTGGGTAACCCACCTGCCACTCGCTATTTACAACTTACTCATGTTGGACCGTATACCACTGCTGACAACAGTTAAAAGCTGGATCAGCGGGAAGGTGTTCAACAACAGGCCAAGCCAGAAGACCTGCCAGGTCGCAAACACGATTCAATGCTTTCGGGTGAAAGGCTTGGAATGTAAAAGTCCCAGGACGTTTATATTTCTATCTCCTTTATTTTCCGGAAGCAGTCACGCAAAAAATTTCTTGTACATGAAAAAAATTTTTTTTGTGCTGGCTGCTGTCATTCTAAGCAGCCGGTTACTGGCGCAGCAGGACACTACCTTATTGGATGAAGCGATTGTTACGGCCAACAAGTACCTGAGCAAAACCTCTCTGACCGGGAAAGTGGTAACGGTCATTACCCGGGAGCAATTGGAAAGAAGCGGGGGTAAGGATCTGTCACAAGTACTAACAGAACAAGCCGGCATTTACATCAGCGGGGCCAATAGTAATGCGGGGAAAGACAAAAATATTTACCTGTGGGGTGCCGGGGTGGATCATAGTCTTATTACGATCGATGGCATACCTGTTTACGACCCCTCCGGTATCGGTGGCAATTTTGATATCCGCAATATCGCCATCAGTAACATTGAAAGAGTTGAAATAGTTAAAGGCAGCCAGTCCACCTTGTATGGAAGCGACGCCATTGCAGGCGTTATCAATATCATTACAAAAAAGACCCCTGGCAAAACAACGGGTGGTCATGCCCACCTGAGTTACGGCAGTAATGAAACCTTCAGGGCCAATGCCGGCATCAACGGCCGGAGTGGGAGTATTGATTACAATGGGTCTTATGCTTACAATGGCACAAGAGGGATCAATGAAGCTGTCAACAGGAATAATTCTCCTTTGGTTGACCGGGATAAATTCAGGCAAAACACTGTCCAGTTTGGATTGGGAATTCAACCCAGTGAAAGAATTTACCTGCAACCTTTTTTCAGGTACAACAGCATCAAAGGAGATATCGACCAGGGTGCATTTACGGATGAGCTGGATTATACCTATTCACAAAAGAGCTGGCAGGCGGGATTAAGGAATGAATTGCATTTCGGAAAAGCAAAGCTGTCGGTTTTATATAATTACAATAATATCAACCGCATTTATATTGATGATTCCACCAAAAGCAGGAACGGGTTTGACATCTATTCGAAAGGTGTTTACAAAGGGGGTGAACATTTCGCAGATGCTTATTTCCATGTCCCTTTACTACCCGAGCTCAAACTAACGGGTGGTATTGATTATCGGTCTTCCAAATCGGACCAGGATTTTTCCTCCACGAGCATTTATGGCCCTTATTCAAGTAAATATTCCAGCGACAGCCTGCATCAACAGCAGTTGGGCATTTATATGGCCCTGAACCTGAATCAAACTTCAGGATTCAACTTGGAAGCAGGAGGCCGGGTGAATTTTCATTCATCCTATGGCAGCCATTTTGTCTTTAATATCAACCCCTCTTACCTGGTAAACCAAAAAATAAAACTCTTTGCCAATCTTTCATCGGGTTACAGGACTCCGTCTCTTTACCAGCTTTTTTCAGAATATGGAAACAAAAACCTGAAACCCGAATCGGCTATCAGCACGGAAGGGGGAATACAATACTTTTCACCTGCCGCCAGATTCACAGTGCGGGCAGTGGCATTCAGCCGGCATGTAAAAGATGTGATCTTCTTTTTTTACAATGCCAGCACGTACAGCTCCCAATATATTAACCAGGACAAACAAAAAGATCACGGCTTTGAGCTGGAATCCACTTATAAACCAGTAAGGGGGGTCAGCATAAAAGCATTCTATACTTATGTAACCGGAGAGATAACTACAAAGGTTTCCGGAAAAGACACGACCTATTTTAACCTGCTGAGAAGACCCAAATCATCGGTTGGAGTAAATCTTGCTGCACAAGTTACCGGACGGGTCTTTGTAAGCTCCAACCTTTCATACGCCGGGAAACGCCAGGACGCCTATTTTGATAACAATACTTTTATGACGGTCCACAGCACCTTGAATAGTTATATTCTCTGGGATATTTATACTGAATACGGCTTACTCAAAACCAGGTTAAAAATTTTTGCCGATCTCCGGAACATCACCAACACAAAATATACCGAAATTGCCGGGTTTAATACGCTTGGTTTTAATGCCTATGGAGGTGTTCACTTCAACTTTTGATAAATGAACATGATGGGCCTGCACGAGATCAAAACCTGTCCCCGTTGTCATACTGCATTTGAATGCAAAGCCGGGAATATAACGCAATGCCAATGTTTCAGTATCCGGTTGACCGAAGAACAAAAAGCTTATATAGACCAGCGCTATACAGATTGTCTTTGCAGCAATTGTCTTCAAGGGCTGGCAAATGAGCTGGACCTGTTCAAAGAAAGGTATATTTTCAGATAACTACTTTTGCAAAAAATCTTTTATGCAATTTTATTTCCAGGAATTCCTCACCCTTACGTTTACGTTGTTCGCAGTAATTGACGTGGTGGGGTCGATCCCGATGCTTATTTCGATCCGCAATAAAATGGGAGCTTTGAATGCCTGGAAAGTGACGCTGATCTCGGGTGCCCTGATGGTATTGTTTTTTTTCATCGGCAAACCGTTCCTGAACCTGCTGGGCGTTGATATCCGCTCTTTTGCGGTGGCGGGCTCTATTGTCATTTTTATCCTGGGGCTTGAAATGGTGCTGGGAATCGAGTTCTTCAAACCGGATAAAGATGCTTCTTCCGGGACGCTCGTGCCTGTGGCTTTTCCCTTGATTGCAGGTAGCGGTACGCTGACCACGATCATGTCATTAAAAGCAACATTTGAGAAAGCCGATAAAAATGAATACATGATCCTGCTGGCGATCCTGATCAATCTGATTGTCATCTACCTGGTGCTTCGTTCGCTGAACCTGATTGAAAAGATCCTGGGCAAGCCGGGTTTGCTGGCAGTCCGAAAGTTTTTTGGCGTAATTTTGCTGGCCATTGCCGTAAAGGTGTTTGCGACCAACGCCAGTGGGTTGATTAAATAGGTCTCGTAGTACAATGCCCGCCCGTACCGAACGGGCAAATATCTTTAGTTCTTTTTAAATTGGCCCTGTCGTACAATGGATAGTACATGAGT
>CAYSIU010000166.1:0-2690 GCA_964431095.1 uncultured Chitinophaga sp.
GGACTGAACCGGGCCGTGCGGAAATTCTTTTTCGCAAGCAGAAAAGAGTCCCTGCCCGTGATGGTATTCCTGATACAGACTCTTCCGGTCTTTGTTCTCAGCAATACCAGTTTCCCATCTGCAGAAAAGCCGGCCTCGTCAATTACATCGCTGTCTTCAAAGATCCGGCCGATCTTTCCTTTCAGGAGATCCCACAGCTTTACGTTCTTTTCATTAGCAAATGTGAGCACCTGTTTTCCATCGGGGCTGAACACAGCCCCTGTTACACTGTTGCTATGTCCTTTGAGCGTTGATAAATAATCATTGTTGGACGGGCTAAAGATCTGCACTTCCCTTCCCGAAGCGATGGCCATCGTTTTGCCATCGGGACTGAAAAGAACATTCTTCCCACTCATCGACTTCAGCAGTTTGCCCGAAGCAGTTTCCCATACCTGCACAAGACCTGATATCGTCACCGTATATTTATGATCCGGGCTGACTACCACCGTTCTCATATCCCAACCGGTCCCTTCCAATACCTGCAGCATTTTCCCCGATGCAGTTTCCCAGATCATCGTCACAGAATCATAGGGATCTGTCCCCCGCATGAATTTTTCATTCCGAGTGATATAAATGTATTTTCCGTCCTGGCTGAAATACCCAAGCATACTGTGACTGATCGTTTCGGGAAACCGTTGTACAAGGTCTCCTGATCTGGCATCATAGAGCCTGAGGCTTTCGTTCGCTGTACACAAGTAATATTTGCTGTCGGGGCTGAACACCACTGTTCCGGATGCATACACGGAATGCTGTGTGCCGTCGCTTACTTGCCACAGACGCAATTCATTGGAATGTTTGGGAAAGATCACCACATATTTTCCGTCGGGGCTGAAGATGGCGAAGGAAAAATTTTCCAACTGCTCCAGTTTCCGGATCACTGATCCGTTACTGGGCTGACAGAGGTAAAGCGAACTGTCCGACTGGTAAAGCAACTCATTTCCTCCCGGGTTGAAGCTGAAGGATTTTTCGGAAGCATCTTTCCAGGAACTCCGTTCAAATTTGTACAGCGATTTTCCATCCGAAGCATTCCTGACCTCCGCATCGTTTCCTTTGTCATACCATCCTCTTTTCACCAGGATATAATGACCATCGTTGCTGAAGGAAGGGGTTGCTGCATTGTATTTGTCCTGTTTTACTGAGAATACCAGGCGGGCGGATGGCAGTTCCCATTTTTTCAGGTAACCATCGCGTGTGAGTGCTATCAGGTATTTCCCGTCGGGACTCAGCAGGGTACCTGAACCCGAGTTGATCAAATGATCATTGCTGTGAAGAAGATCAGAAAAAGTATGGAGCAATTTCCCCGAATAAACATCCCAGAGTTTGGCTGTATTATCATAAGAGCAGGTGATCAGGTATTTTCCATCCTTTGTATAGCTCATTTGGAAAACGTCTTCGGTATGTCCCACCGGCAGTACCAGTTCAGGCTGCTGGGCTAATACAGAATTGTATTGAGAAAGAAGAAGAAGAAGGATCAGTAGTTTGACGAAACGCAGCATGGGTCGGTTTTGAGGGTAAATTTTTTTTCAGGGTTTATCGTTTCATCATTTTTTCATTTTAGCCATCAATGTTTTGAAGGACGGGTAAAGTTTCAATTTAATAAAGGCAGGGTCATTCTCGATCCCCGTCCGGGCATAGTTTCCATATTGAACTGCTTTTTGCAGCAACTCCACTGCTTCTTTATTCCTACCCATTGTGGCTTTGAGCTGCGCCCATGAATAATAGACCGCGGCATAACGGGTGTTCTTCTCCAGGGCTTTCCGGTAATATTTTTCCGCCGCCAGCGTATCCTTATTCATCAAACTGATATAACCATAATTGTAATAATACAACGGCTCCTCGGGTTTTAAGAGGATGGCTTTCGCCGTCATGTCAAGTGCTTCGGGGAATTGGTTGAGGTGAAAATAACTAACGCCCAACTGGTTCGCAATAACGGCATCCGTGCTATCAATCCTCCAGGCTTTCTGGCAGCAGCGGAGGGCCATCGTATCTTTTCCCAAATGGTGAAAAGCATCGGAAGCCCCGATCCAGGTCAGCGTATTCAGGCTATCGAACTGGATGGACAAGCTATACATGTTCAACGCTTCCTGGTGCATCTGGAATTCCTCGTAGATATCTCCCAGTTCTTTATAAACAACCGGGTTGGTTTTATCGATCAGGATCATTTTGGTCACATAATAGTTAATACTGTCTTTGTTGATTGTGGTATAGAGATGTACTTTCAGGGCTCCTTCATAGGCATAATTGTATGTGCTGTCATATTTGATCCCCTGGTAAAATCCCAGTAATGCATTTTTCCAGTCTTTTTTGAAATAATAGGCCCAGCCTAACCATGTCCATGTGATTGGATCCTGGGGATCTTTTTCCAACCCCTTTTTGTAATAGAAAATGGCGGAATCCAGATTGCCTTTGTTTACATACATCCAGCCGATCCCGGTATAAGTAGTGTGATAATTGGAATCAATCTTCAGTGCCTTCCTGTAATAATACAGCGCTGTATCATATTGTGCCTGGTTGGTGAAATAGCCGGCCAGGTTTGCCAGGGGGTAAAGCCAGTTGGGCGCCAGGGCAATGCCTTTACGAAATGCTTTTTCTGCCTTCGGGAACTGCCGCAGGCCAAGGTGCATCAGGCCTTTCAGCTTTTAGAGATAGGC
>CAYSIU010000166.1:2700-6346 GCA_964431095.1 uncultured Chitinophaga sp.
CGCGATGGCGCTGTCAGCTTTGGCCAGGCAGGCTAACAGCTCCTTTGATTTATAGGAACGCCAGTTGGCATGGCCTTCGAGAAACAGCAGGTTCACTTTTACATCCAGCGGGGTATAATATAATGTATCGGCGATCTCCTGGAATGCTCTCAGTTTCCGGGCAGCGGTCATAAAGAAATCATAGGTATATTTATTATTGTTGATGGACGCCTGCAGGTAGATATTTATGACCCTGGTGACATCTGACATCAACCGGCTGCTGAGCTCGAATTTCAATTCAGTGGCGAGCTCTTCACTGATATTTTTTTGTGCAAGTATCTTTTTCAGGATGTCGTAAGCCCCGTTGGGCCCGATCAGTCTTCCTTCATTCATGGCTTTTACAAATTCTGCGTAAAGATCTTCGTAGCCCGCTGCTTTCATGGCCGCACCCAGGTTCAACCCTTTCCCTTGTGCGATCATTGTTCTGGGATCATTGTATGTATTCCCCGGGTTATTCAGGGCGGCTATCAGTTTGTCTTTTTCTGCTTTATCCACTTTCGCCATTACAAAGCCATCATAATTGCTGCAACAGTATTGGGGGGTTTGGCGGAATTCTTTTGTTTTGGGATCGTAGGATGCTTTGTTCACCTGTTTTTTCGTGTAGTCATACAGTTCCGTCAATGTCACTTCCCCGTCTTCGGGATCGGTATCTGCCATTCCTTTCAATCCATTGATCAGGTGCCAGGAAAAAAGACCCCGGCCGCCTCCCCATTGCGGCCCTTCAAAAGATACCTGGTTGGAGGCGCAGGAGATCAGTTGAATCTCGCCGGCCTTTCTTTCAAATATCTGCTGGTAAGAGATCTGTTTCCCCCGGTCCCGGCCCGGTAATTCATTGGTACGACAGGCATCCGTGATCAATATGACACGGATACCACTGCCGGTCATCTCCTCGATCCGCACTTTCAATTTGTGAACGTCTATCAGACCCACACCGGTGGAATAATTATTGGGATCATTGCCGGCGGGTGCATCGTAAGCCAGCAGGTAAGCTTCATCAGCGCGATAGGCATCACCGTGACCGGAGAAATAGATATAAAAAACATCATTGGGTTGCAGTTTTCCCTTGATCCGGTTGAATTTTCTCCAGAACTCCATGAAGGTGGCCTTCTCATTAAAAAGAGTATCTATATTGGAAGGATCGGCATTGGCTCCTGTTTTAGAAACAAGGAAACGGTAGAACTCCCTGGCATCCGCATCCGCATAATGAAGGGTCTGGTAGGTACCCTGGTCTTCATAAGATGAAATACCGGTGATGAGGCCATAGATCTTACCGCTGGTTTTGCTGGTATCGGTATTGGTGATCTTTGCACCTTTGGTAGTGGGTTCCTGGGAAAATGAAAATGCCGGGAACAGGATCAATGAAAGCATGCCTGGCAACAGGGCAAACACATTATATCTTCTTTTAACGAGCACTGCAAATCTTTGTGAAAAGATATTACAAATAGGCAAGTTTCTCAATACCCTATGGAGGGTAGATCGCGGAAATGTTTGATAATTTTCTTGGTAACTATATACCAGTTGGGACAAAGAAGGTTATAAAATCAGCTTTCAAACCACCAATTCCCATCAGGAATTAATTGGTCAATCTTTTTATGTAAAAGCGGGGGATTGTCTGTTATTCCGGTCACATTTTGTATTCCTTCTGGAACGTCTTTGATTGTCCCTGTAATTTTTCCTAAGCCTATTACATAAGATGGGTTTGGAATGTCCTGCTCAGGTATTCTCAAATCAGCCACACCGTCATTAATGGCATATATTTCGTAACGAAGGAGGTTTTGCGTATCACTCAAATTCAATTTTTCAACTGAATTCCCGTCAACAGGATATTTAATAAGAATAGAACCCACACCCAATTTTTCGACGTCTTTTTGCTCAGATATTTTGTTCCACATGTTAATTTTGTTTAAGAAATAAAAGTGGCAAATTCATACTTAACAATTCTTCGGCCATCTGTTTCTTCAATTCCAACAAGGTCGAATAGTACATCTCCATCGTCTTTGTAAGCCACCGTAACGGTACTTTCAGGCTTATTTTCGTACTTGATTGCTTCTTCCAAATCTGAAAGAATCTTAAATGGAGAAGTGTAAAAATCAAAGTTGCAAGCATAGTCGGATAAGAATCTGTCAAGATTAACCACTCTAAGGTGATTAAACTCTTTTCTGCCTTTCAAATTTGTGCTGTTAGAAACAGTCAGGTCTCTTACTTTCATAAGCTATATTTTCAAGTGAATTTACTTAAATTTTAGCCTTCAATATTGATAAAATATAAGGGACAAGCTGAACCACAAAACCGATTACTACAATAACTAATCCAGTAATCGTTTTCGCTCTACTATCTTCAACTCCTTTTTTTAATAAGGTGGCCGCATCTGCTGATAAAACTCTATCCGCCCTTTCTATTATTGCTTTGAGTTGCATATCATGAATTGCTAGTGTGCCATGCATAGCTGTCAAGAATTTTGATGATGAAAAAGTCAGGATAAAACCTCCAATAACGTTTAGGATTAGACCTATAAAGTTTATGATATCATTCGTTGTCATAATTGTTGGTTTTGGTTATCCAAAAATTCAATCGTTAATTCTAAAAAAATGAACCTTTCCCTCAACTGCTTTAAGTCCCAATTCCTTCCGCAAGCTTCGCCTGAGTTCATCAAGAAGTTCATCTAGGTTGACTGAAACTTCGCCTTTTAATTTACTCAGAGTGCTTTTTACCAGTTCGATTTGCTTAGAACTTCCGAAAAGTTGAATATCAGCAATAATTTGTTCAACTGTTTTTATAACCTCCTTCCTTTCATCTTTATCCATCTTATCTCTATTAGAAACAAGATTAAGTTTTCGCCATGCTTCTATCAGATAGGATATTCGTAGTTCTTTTTGCTTATTCTGAATGTCCCGTTTTCTTGCAAGATTGTGTACAAAATATCACCCTACTATGGTTACAAAAGACGTTACCAGTAATGGGAATAAAAGTTGCCAGTTCATTATGCTTCTTTATCCTTGTTATCGTAATTACTTATGCCTGACAATACATATCCAATCAACCCACCAATAATTGTGGCTATCGTTTCTCCTTTTAATATCCCCTCAAGAGCCAATATTATGATGCATGGAATTATTAAAGAAATGCATGTAAACTGAATTGTTCTTGCGCCGATACCACCAACCTTTCCTTTAGAGGTATTTCCATCTTTTGTTGTGGTCGTTGATTTGGCATTCAAAAAGCTTCTTAAGAAAATAAGGAGAAGCACACCAGCCATGGTAAAAGCCATGATTAGTTCAAGACATTCTTTGGTAGTCATGATAGCTTGTTTTGGTATACCCAAAAATAAAGACGGTCAGCCCTTTTATCAAACCTCATGTTTTGCTGACATGAGTTCATTGAATCAAAGCTGACCGCCCGACAATATTTTAAGGAGGGTTGTCACCTCCAACTATTTTGACAGTCTTCCACAAACCATATGTGTTGTCCTGTCCGACTTGCAGTCCGCAAGCGCAATGCTTTTGTCCTGCCATTTGTTTCGATGGTGGCCGTCTCAGCCTTCCACCGAAACCCTTGCTTGAACGTCTTCACTCAAGGAGACCTCCTAGAAAAGTCTACACCTAAATTA
>CAYSIU010000167.1:0-6325 GCA_964431095.1 uncultured Chitinophaga sp.
AAGTACTGAAAGATTCAATTTATAGTAAAGAAACCAACCAAAAGGAGGCGAATCAGCGGATAAAATTTGAAACTGAGAGAGCTTCAGCTGAATTGAAAGCAAAACAGGAAAGAGATAAAATAAAGCAGGATGCTCTTAGCGACAAAATGATGGCCAATCAAAAACTGGAAGAAGAGAAAAAATTTGCTGAACAAATGCTGGCACAACAAAAACTAACAGCAGCAAGGAATGCCGCATATGAAAAATCAATTGCTGATGAAAAGGTAAAACAGGAAAAGCTCAGGTCTGAAAAACAACAAACAAATAATTTACTGTTGATGGGTTTGATATTTGTAGTAATCACTTCGGGTTTTCTTCTATTGTACTTACGTCAACGCCAACTGAAGAAAAGAGCCGATGAAAGAGCTGAGTCTGTACATAAAATGGCTGAGCTCGAAATGCAGAGTCTTCGTTCGCAGTTGAATCCGCATTTCATGTTCAACTCACTGAATTCTATTCAAACACTGATATTGAAAGAAGATAGTGATAAATCACATTCATATTTATCCAGATTTGCGAGATTATTAAGAATGCTGTTGGAAAATGCAGAAAAACCATTTGTTACACTACAAAAAGAAATCGATTTCATTCAGTTGTATCTGGGACTTGAAAATCTAAGGGTGCCTGATCTCCAGTATTCTGTTTCAATTGATCACTCCTTAAATCCGGAAAATACATTTATTCCGAATATGATCCTTCAACCTTATGTTGAAAATGCTATTTGGCATGGGCTCTCTTATAAAGAATCTGATAAACTATTACAGATCCGTATCAACAGAGATAATGGTACTATAAAATATGAAATTGAAGATAACGGTGTAGGAAGAAAAAAAGCAGAAGAACTAAAGAGTCTATTCCGTAAACAACATCAATCAAAAGGAATGGAGTTGCTCAGCAAGCGGTTTAAGCTATTAAATGGCGAATATAATTCATCCATAGAAACAAGTGTAGCTGATGTAGTAAAAAACAATAAGGTAACAGGAACATTGGTAACAATAAAAGTGCCTGTCCAAATTTCATTGCCTTCACATAACTAAGTATGATACGAGCCATCATTATTGATGATGAACCATTGGCAATAGATTCCCTGACACTTCTTTTAAAAAGGAAATGCAGAGATGATGTGCAGGTAGTAGCCACCAGCAATTCTCCGCGGCTTGGCAGAGAATTGATCGAAAAACATCAGCCCGATCTGGTTTTTGTAGATGTAGAAATGCCTGGTATGAGCGGCATTGACCTTGTTCGGTCATTCTCTCATCCAAATTTTCGCATTGTGTTTGTAACCGCATTCGATGCCTATGCCATTGAAGCGTTGCGTCTGAGTGCAATAGATTATTTGTTGAAACCAGTGGAGCCTGATGAAATAGAAAGAGTGGTTACAAAAATTAAAACAGATATTCATAAAAATGAAAACACATTTAACCATCAATTACAAAGCCTCGAGAAACTATTACTACAAAATGTCGGAATAAAAGAATCCAGGATCGGCATCGGCATGGCCGATAAGATCGTTTTTGTCGACATCGCCAGCATTTTATATTGCATTGCCGAAGGGGCCTATACAAATGTTTTTCTCATCGGTGGAAAAAAAATTGTTGCTTCCCGAACGCTGGGTGATTTTGAACGACAGCTGACTACTCATAATTTCTTTCGTATTCATCACTCCAATCTTATCAATTTACGGCATGTAAAAGAATTTCAGCGATTCAATGGCGGGTATGTCATTATGGATAACAATGAAAAATTAGAAGTGTCACACAGAAAGAGAAGCGATTTTTTAAAAGCTCTTGATGATTTTGTTGTTTAGCTCCTTGTCCTCCCTGATTTTCTTTTTTGATGGTAGTTAAATTTCCAGAACTTGCAGTTTTAATTGTCTCATTATGCAATCCAACCGCCGCAAATTTCTCCGCAATATCACTATCGGAGCAGGAGCATTCAGTATCAGCCTTCCATCATTTGCCAAAGTAAAAAAAGATGAGGCAGATAATATTGAATCGTCGGGTCATGGCGAGCAGCATTTCAATATGTGCGGTTATGCAGCGCCGAAGATCGAAACGGTCCGCATTGCTGTTGTGGGACTTGGTATGAGGGGCTCTGAAGCAGTGGAAAGGCTGAGCTATATTGATGGCGTGGAAATAACGGCTTTGTGCGATAAGTACCCCGACCGGGTAGCCGGCTCCCAGAAAACGCTGGAAAAAATGCAGCGACCCCGCGCCAAAGAATATAGCGGCGAAGAGGGATGGAAAGCGCTGTGTGAAAGCAAGGATGTGGACCTGGTGTATACTCCCACCCCCTGGCACCTGCATACCCCGATTGCGTTATATGCCATGAAGAATGGCAAACATGCGGCTACCGAAGTTCCGGCAGCTCAAACCCTCGATGAATGCTGGGAGCTGGTGGAAACTTCGGAAAAAACAAAACAACATTGCATGATGCTGGAGAACTGCTGCTATGATTTCTTTGAACTATTGACCTTAAATATGGTAAGACAGGGCCTTTTCGGGGAGATCCTCCATGCCGAGGGCGCTTACCTGCATGACCTGAGCCGGGGCTGGCTTTTCAATAAAAAAGCCTATGCCGACATGTGGCGGCTGAAACAAAACATTGGTCATAACGGGAACCTGTACCCGACGCATGGACTGGGTCCTATTTCGCAATGCATGAACATCAACCGGGGTGATAAACTGGATCACCTCGTGAGCATGAGCGGTCGGGATTTTACCCTGAACAACCTGGCCAAAGAGATGGCTGCCAAAGATGATTTCTTCAAAGAATACGTAGACAAACCCTACCGGGGCAACATGAATATTACGCTGATGCGCACTTACAAAGACAAAACCATCATGGTGCAGCACGATGTATCCACGATGCGTCCTTATTCCAGGATCCACCTGGTAAGCGGTACAAAGGGGATTGCGCAGAAATGGCCCGACCCCGAAAAGATCGCGTTTGGTCACGAATGGATAAAAAAAGAGGAGTTGGAAGATCTCTACAAAAAATATTCTCCCCCCATTGTGAATCATATCGGCGCTATCGCCAAAGACGTGGGCGGGCATGGTGGGATGGACTTCATCATGGACTGGCGTTTGATCGATTGCCTCCGCAATGGCTTGCCGCTTGATGAAGATGTATATGATGCCGCTACCTGGAGTTGCCTGGTGCCTCTGAGCCAGAGATCCGTGGGCAAAAAGTCAAGGACGGTGGATATTCCTGATTTTACCCGCGGGGCCTGGCAAACCAATAAACCTGTTGACCTGACGCTGAATGCTGGCGCCACAACGGGAGTGAGATCCATCAAGCCTGAATTGAAAATGACATAAAAAAGCAAACGGCCCACTGAGGATGGCCTTTGTAAAGGGTTACGGATCTACAATTATTGTTTGACCAGTTTCACTACTTTTCGCTGGGTGCCCTGTGTTACTTCTGCAAAATAAACCCCGGTTGGATAATGATCTCCGATCCTGTACAGTTGTCCTGCCCTAAGGTTTTCTTTCTGTTCAACCACCCTGCCGGTCATATCCAATACTCTTAGGCCCATCCTTTCATCATTGGTGGACCTAAACTCGATAGAGAATCCATTTGAAGAAGGATTATTGAAAACTTTTACTTCGAAGTTCTTATCAGGTGAGTTTTCTTTTCCAGGTAATACGGAGCGGTTGGTCAATGGGGCAGGTCCATCCATTATCGTCACTGTGCCTGTACCCACGGCGATACCGGCATTTTGTGCATTTGACAATTGTACTGTAAAGTTCTCTGTCGGTTCAGGTACCCCGTCGTTAATAATAGACACATTGGCGGTAGCCGAAGTTGACCCGGCGGGTATGGTTATTTGTGCATTATTTACTCTCGTATAGTCCTGCGGTTGGGTGGCTGTGCCGTTAAAAGTTCTGTATCTCACTCTTACATCCTGGCCGCTAACAGCAGATAGACTGACGGTAAGCATTGCCTGGCCCACATCTTCATACACCGTAACATTATTAATACTGATGGAAGGTTCAGGGTCATTGTCCCTGATCCCTGCGCCCACAGATGTCGTTGCCAGGGTCGCAAATAATGGATTGCTTAATTGCAACGTAAGGTGTTCTACGTTGGTCTCATTCAAAGCATCGTCAATTACGGGAACAGCAACCGTTACAGTGCTGACGCCTGTTGGGAAAGTAACAGTGCCTGAAGTAGCCATATAATCCTGGCCCGCAGTGGCGGTTCCATCCACAGTTTTATAATTCACACTCGGATACTGGCAACTACCGGGCGATGAAAGTGTGAAGGTGAAGAGGATGCTGGGATTGAGGGGGTCTCCTTCTGTAACCGGGCTGTTCGTTACAGAAACATTGATTACGGGGTTGATTGCATTGCTGCAGGGGCTAATCTCCCACAGGTCACTTAAATAGCCCCTTGCGCCATTGATATCAAAACCATCACCCCCATAGAGCCAGAAATTTCCGCTGGCATCGCTCCAGCTGAATTGACCAAATCTTGATCCGGGTTTATTGGCCGCATCGGGTACTCCCATGCTGCCATAAATGCCTGCCTGGTTACCGGAATTGTCTGCTTTTATTAATGTCCATTGATTGCTTCCCATATTATATCTCCACAGGTCATCATACATTATACAGGCACATTGGCCTTCCGATGTTCCTCCAAAGATCAGCAGGTTACCGTATGCATCGATATACCCGGCTGCATTGTAGCGCGAAATCGGATTGTTGGAAGGATCTGCTACGCCCAAAGTTCCATTATTACCTGGTGCATTATAATTATCAGGATCGCCCTTCATCCATGCCCATTGGTTTATCAAAGGATCAAATTTCCATACATCACTCCAGGTACCTGAGACCGTGACTCCGCCAAACATCCAGAAATTTCCCATAGGATCTTTAAGCGCTGTGGCATTACTCTTTGAAAATGGAATGTTTCCCGCTCCAAATGTTCCTTGGGCTCCATGAATGGAGCCCCCCTGTCCCGCCGGGCCATTCATCCATGTCCATTGATTGGTCGAAGGATTGTATCTCCACATATCATTGAACGGAGTAGCCGAAAGGCCTATCGTATAAACTACATTCCCTCCGAATAACCACATGTTTCCAGAATTATCCGCCCATCCCATGGCACCGCCCCTGGCTCCGGGACTATTGCCTGGGGCTTCAACACCCTTTGTGCCGTAGTTGCCGACAGCCGTTGTGCTGCTTCCATTTATCCAGGTCCATTCATTGGTAGAGGGATTGTATTTCCAAAGATCATTCAATGCTTCAATGCCATATGGAACTGAGATGTCGCTTGTCGTGGCGGTACCGCCAAAAACCCAGAAGTTCCCGCTGGCATCGATCCATCCTGTGGCTCCTGCCCTGGATGCCGGCGCATTGGAAGTGGAAGGCACTCCCTGTGATCCATAGGTTCCGACATCATTCGGGGAGTTCGTACCGCTTACCCAGGTCCATTGATTGATGGATGGGCTATATTTCCAAAGATCGTTATGGTAGTCGTTATCAAAGCCTCCGAATAACCATAAATTTCCGCTTGCGTCGGTCCAGCTTAGTCCTAATGTTCTTCTCCCCGGGTTATTCCCGGGCGCAGCCAGACCCTTGCTGCCGTAAACCGGCGCCACAAAATTGATATTGTCACCCTTCATCCAGGTCCAGGGTGAATTAAGAGCAATTTGTGCCGGAAGGGTATTACTAACGATCAGCGTCGTTAATAACAGAAGCAGATAGTTCCTTTTCATAAAAAAAGTTTTAGGTGATGAATGACGGCTTTACCCCAGGGAGTTCCGGTGAGCAGATCCTTTCGGGGTTTCTACTTATTGTTTTAGAACAAATGTGATGGCCTGATTAAAAAAAGTCAATCCCCAGATCAGGTGAAAAAATAGCCAGAAATTAATTTCAAACGAGGTGGTTGCGGATGGCCTTGGCCACGGCCTCGCTCATGGAGTGCACATGCAGCTTTTCGTAGATCTTTTTTATATGAGAGTGCACTGTTTCGATGCTGATGAAACAGGTTTCGGCGATCATTTTATAGCTCATCCCTTTTACAAGACATTGTAATACTTCCCTTTCCCTTTTACTTAACTCAATAAAACCCGGTTTTGTCTCCGCAACCTGTTGCTGAAACATATTCATTACTTTTTTGGCAATGAGCGGTGTAAAGGCGGCACCGCCTGAAAGCACTTCCCGCATGGCGTCGATCAATTTTACCGGACCCGCATTCTTCCACAAGTAGCCGGATGCCCCGGCAAAGATGGCAGCAAAGATCTTGTCTTCCTCATCAAATACTGTTTGCATCAGTATCG
>CAYSIU010000168.1:0-6300 GCA_964431095.1 uncultured Chitinophaga sp.
ACATAAAGGCTTTATTGGAAAGTTCGATCCTTTCCAATCCATTTGCAATATTCCTGGAAATGATCTTCCCGTTCATGGGATCGAGCCAGTAATGCGGGTTGCCATAGATATGAATATCCCCCTCGCTCCTGTTGATAGAAGAAGGGACCTGCAGCAAATTCACCCCCGCCGAAGCATCCACATAGCCAGGTGCTCCTTTCTGGATCTTTGTATTCCGGGAACTGGAAAGCAACTGGGGCGACCATCCCGTTTCCAGGTCGAGTCCTATCGTTACAAACAGGTCCGCATTGGACAAACCGATGATATAACTCGGTTTGGGATCCACAAAGTGCGGGTTCTGGTAACCGGTAGCGATGGAACTCACGGAAACTTTATTGCCGCCGATGAATTCCGTGATGCTTTTCAGGTCGGTAAGAGTGGTGACAACCTTGATGCCGCCGGCATCGGCCGATAGCCAGCTTGCAAAGAGCAGGATCGCAAAAAATGTTTTCTTTTTCATGTTATGAATATTGTTGTTGAATTTAATTTTTTAATACTGGTGGGCTCCATGTGTTCCGATCACGAATATCCAGCGGAGCCATGCCTGGAAATATCGCGGCCCGATATTATCATCTGTCGTTTTCCCTTCCAGCTCCATTTTTGAAAATTCGGTAGCGTACCATCCCCCTGTCAGCGACCAGGCATGCTGCACGATACTTTTATCGGAGGGCTGTTGGGCATAATCATAGCGCCCCGTCAGGAACCAGCGTTTCGACAACTGGTATTGAATAAAGGAATACAACCCGAATGATCGTTTTGATGCAGCCGGCGTAATGCTGTTTTTTCCAAAATAAAACTCGCTCTGCCAGCTTAGGGATTTGTAGGTATTCATCTGCACCGGCTTCCATTTATACGTAATATCCGCTGCCCCGATGCTGGTGACCCTCGATGAATCGTTGGGTCCGGTAATCCCCGTCAATCCCAATTCCAGTGTGGCATTATCGCTGAGTGTAAAAAAATTCTTCAAGTGACCGAGATAGATAAACCGGTTATTATCGCCCCTGTGAAAACTGGGCGATTCCCCTTTGCCAGAGGTGACCTGGAAGATCAGTTCCTGGTAAAATTTTTTATTCGGGACTAACCAACTGAGGGATGCCCCTTCATCATTCAGGCCTTCTTCACCGAAATAATTCACAAAGGCATTCGGCATATCAATAAAGGGCAGGGCATGTGGGTGGGTAGGGTTGATCCTGCCGACCGCTTCCCTGAACTTTCCCACCCTGAGCTGTAACCGGGCGGGGAGGGCAAGTGTGGTGAGATAACCTTCTTCCACAGAAACTCCATATTTTCCCGTTTCAGGATCTCTTCCGAACGAAACAAAAAAATCTGCTCTCGCATAAGGGTCAACGACAGCCTGGAGCGAAACTTCGGTTTCATTCAGATAAGCATCTACATTCTTTTTGCCGCTGCTTATATATGAGCCTTGAAAATCTCCAATAACACCGATATCCGGATTCGCAGAAAGCGTGGAGCGGGGCTGCGGATTGGCTGGTTGATTAGTATTATTAGATTTCATTTGCTCTTCGATCTGCTTCATCAATAAAGAATCTGCTGTTTTAGTACTATCTGGTGTAACCTGCGCAAAACTCCGGCCGATACCCAATAAGAGCAGCATGAAAATTATAAAGGGAATATAAATTGTTTTTTTTGTGAACTTCATGAATACCATTTTTCGTACTGTAAATAAAATTTCCAGATAAGGGTAATACCCTTGCTGTTAACAACAGGTTATGTACGGTTTTTACAGCACTTGGGCGGGAGGTCCCCTGCCGGAGATCGGGCGGGTGTGATAAAAACAATAGGTAGGAGTAGTTGCAGCATACTCCTTTATTAAAACAGAGTAGGAAATTCCGGTAGTAACGAAAACCGGCAACTGCGCATCTTTTGTGGCCTGGAACTCGCAGATATTGCAGGTAGCTGAGAACGACTTTATCGCTGTGGAGGCCTGCGGGGCTTTTGTAATTGAACCAGTGTGAGCATGAAACACCTTTTCGGCCTGGATAAAAAAGAACATACCCAGTAACAGCGAGGCCACTATTCGTTTACTATTTACCGACAGCCTTAACATGCAGGGGTAAAAATAGGCTTTTTTCTCAAAAAATTGCAACAATGATTCAAGGCATGAGAGATTGAAATCCCTACCCTGCTCTTCTTGTATATCCTTTTAACAATTTCTTCCGCATTTCTTCTTTTTGCTGCGGGTTAAGATTGCGTTGGTAATTATAGAGGGCGTTTTCCCATTCACCGTAAGTGCTGTTGGGTAATACAATGAACTTTTTTCCCCATTCATCTTTTTCCCTGTCTGTTTCCGTAAAACGATCGGAGACTGATTTGCTTTCGAAAATATTCATAAAGTCGTTCAGGTTATCCCCCAGCAACATTACCACCGTATATTTAGCCATTACGATTTGTCTCCTTAATTCTTTAGACGTGGTATTACTCGAAAACAACATATGTGCGGTATCGGCATTGGGGAGATGCAGGTTTTTCAGGTTAATGAGGGTGTATTGAACATCACCAGTGTCCCTGTTGGAAATATAAAATATCGTAAGCCCTTTCCGGCTTGCTGTCTGTAGAAATTCCACGGCTCCCGGCACGCCGGTGGAAGCAGACTGGCTGGTCCAGTTTTTCCAGGTTTTGATGTCCCGCTCTTTACCTTCTTTTATCAATTCCGCTTCACTGTAACTATTATCCAAAATAGTTTCGTCGAGGTCTGTAATAATGGCCAGCTTTTCCCGCTGAAATCTTTTTTTCGGGATTTGGTTTAACCGGAGCATTGCGATATTGAATGCCTGGTAACACAGCGCCCGGTATTCGGATGCGGTCTGTTGCCAGAGCACCGGGTATGATTTAATAGAGGATGCAGGCAAACTATCCTGCCCGGAAGAATGGATGGCTGCAAAGAGAAATAAGCTTCCGATTAATTTTCTTTTCATGTGTATGATTTAAAATGTCCCTGGAAAATATATTTTGCTTCAATAACTGATAGTAGTTCCTGATCCTCTAAAATTATTGTGTTACCAACAAGGTACAAAATCCCCAAGGCTCTAGCTATTGCAGAACATTCCGGCATTTCCCGGCAATAAAGGCATCCGGAATTTAATCTTTATTGCCCGGTGTAAGTCATAGCTTTAGCCTGCAAACCTACAGGGTCTTATATTTATTTGAAGTATACCTTTGCGAACAGGAATCCGCTGAAATTACGTCGATCAACTCTTTGGAAACTCCGCACTCTCCTGTCTCTGGTGTAATTGAGACATTACCCGCAAAACAAAGACTTTATGGTTTGGAGGACAAATATTAAATTAGGGATATCGAAAACTAACTTTATGAGGTTTGGGATTTGCTTTTGGCCGCTGATAATGCTCGTTGGCATCTTGATCCTTTCCTGCAATAAAAAAGATACAGTTCCGCCCGTAGATCCCTGCCGGGGAGTCCATTATACTTTTGATTATTTTAAAACTGAATCCATCGGCACTTCCAATAACGGTTCTATCACGATCAACTACCCGGTGGGTGATACTTTCACTTACAAATTGGACAACGGCGCTTACCAGTCCTCACGGTTCTTTTCCAATCTTGCCCCCGGCAATTACGTGCTGACGGTAAAAAACGAAAATGGCTGTACCGATACGGCGCAGATCAGCATTCTTAATTACGGACCCAAATATGCGCTGGTTAAACAAATCATAGTCGGTTATTGCGGACCCTGTCACCGATACGGCGGTATGGATGGAGGTAAAAACTTCGATACCGATGCCAGTATCATCAGCAGTTGGGACAGGATCAAAGCAAGGGCAGTAGATGGCATACCCTCCTTTATGCCACCGGCACCCAATAGTCCCTTAACAAACCCCGACAAACAAAAGATTCTGGATTGGGTGAATGCAGGGCACAGGCAGACGGATTAGTTAGTTAATTGAGGAAGGTCAGTTCAGCAACTCGTTTTATTCTTACAAGCAAGTAATGCGATTCATTTATTTTTTTAGGATTCATTAAAAAACTCCGGTTGTCTAGCCGGAGTTTTTTTCGATAATAAGATTAATTATGGCTTCACTTTCAACATTGCTCTGACATGCTGCGTTACCCCGTTCTGGAGGCGGGCATAATAGACTCCATTGGGTAATCCGTCTGCATAAAAATCAACCCGATAAGTACCCGCCGTATAATCCTTGTCAACCAGCAAACTGATTACCCGGCCTAATGTATCAATGATCTGGATCAGGGTATGGCCTCCGTCTGTTTTGAACTCAATAGTTGTTTTGGTAGTAAAGGGATTCGGCAGGTTTCGGATCGTGAAATCGCCTGTTGACGCCGGCGGTGGCGTTACCCCGTTGCAGGTGCCGGCTTTTAATAGTGGCAGGCTTTGTAATTGTGTATTGATACCCGGCGGATACAGCGAATCAATAATGGTTTTTTCCAGGCAAAACCATTTCTCGAGTATTGTAGCATAGATGCTCCGGAAATCGTACTGCATGGGTACATTATCATTCACCGTTGCACTCGTGGGCAAAGTGGGATTCACTCCCAACATGCCGGGATCCACGCTCTTTCCGAAAAGAAACATCGGGGCAGCCGCGCCATGATCGGTCCCCACACTTGAATTAGACTTGATCCGTCTTCCGAATTCACTGTAGGTCATCCCGATCACCCGGTCTTCAACGCCAAGAAATTTTAAATCATCCTGGAAGGCTTTGAGGGCTTCAGAAACTCTCTGCAACAAATTGGCATGTGTTCCGGTGGTGGTATCTATATTATTCACCTGTACCGAGTGATTGTCAAATCCCCCGAAGCTGACCATGTAGATCCTCGTTTTTAATCCTCCTTTGATCAGGCGGGCCACGATCTTCAACTGATCACCCAGTGTATTGTTGGCAGGATAAGTGCCCTGTTGTGCAACCGTATTGGCAGCATTGCGGATCACGGACGAGTAGATTTGTGTTTGCTGGTTGATCCGCCTTACAAATCTCAGTTCTTTCCCGGCAGGAGTGTCGGGCGTGGGATCGGTGGTGCCGGTGATCAAATTATAAAAAGAAGTGGGATTGGTGATACTCATGGCCATGTTCACGCTGGGTCCCTGGGTGGTTAGCGTGGTACTGGTGCCGATCTGGATCGCCAGCGGGTCGGGCATAACCGTGGTAGGAAAACCGATGGGGTAATTGGGATATTCATAATTGAGATATCTTCCTGCCCATCCATTGTACACATCCTGGTCGCTGTTGGAACCGCTCATCCAGATATCCGTAGCACGGAAATGTGAGAAGTTTGGTTGCGGATAACCTACAGCCTGGATCAATTTGGCCTTGCCATCTGAAAACATCGTTTGCAGAGCGGTCATCGCAGGGTGCAGACCTGTACCGGAAACCCCTGAAATGGAAAGCAAACGGTTCTGCGGGATGGCGATATTAGTTCTTGCATTATAATAATTGGAGTAATCCGCTACAGGGATCACCGTATTCAATCCATCATTTCCGCCGGCCAATTGTACGATCACCAGTACATGATCAGTCAGGGTGGTGCCCCGCATCAATGCCTGTATCAAAGGCGAGTTGCTGTTAAACGCCTTCACGGTATACCCGTTGATCACTTCGGGCAATAAAACAGCCGCCGGTATGGTATTGAGTAAAAAATCTTTTCTTTTCATTTCTTTTGATTAAAAGATGAAAAAGGATAATCAGGCTAACTGGTATTCGGATAATTCGAAGAAATACTGGAACAGCGATTTCAACCGGGTATTGATGATATTAAAGTTGGCGGTGGTCGGGTTCGATACCCAGGCCATCCAGGCATTGGTCCAGTAATAATCCCATTGCTGACCCGAAAGCAGGATCTGTGTCTTGATCTGCGCTTTGGACTGAGCCGACAGGTCGTTACGGAAAAGGATACGCAGGGCATCGTCGATCAGATCATTGGGATTACCCGGGTTCGGGAGTGTTTGTGCAAACGCCACGCAATTGAACTGCACCCGCTTCCCGTTTCTCGCATACCCGCTGTTGATCATGATATCAGTAAACTGGTTGCGCTTGGGTAAGGAATCAGAATTGATCCATGTCTCATGGAACAATGGCTCCTGGTAATAGGCGGGCATGCCTGATACATTGGGAGGGTCATGTGGGTTCTGGCCCATGTTCACGATCCAGGCATAAAAGGTGTTCCAGAAACCATAATTGGTATCCCAATCCGTCAACGGGGGGAACTGTGTGTTCATTTCCCGCAACGAACCGATCACCTGGTCCACCGGAGGTTTGATCATGCAACCCC
>CAYSIU010000169.1:0-6291 GCA_964431095.1 uncultured Chitinophaga sp.
TTTGTTTGGCTGTACCCCAGGTTCGAAGCATTGATTTTGTTGTAAAAGAAATTGTAACTCAGGTTAGCCGTGATCCATTTGACCGGCCTGGCCGAAAAGATCAACTCCAGCCCGGCTGATTGATCATTGGACAGGTTCTGCTGAGTAGATAGCAGGACCGAATCATTTAAGCGGATCAGCACCGTGGTAAACCCATTCTGCTTATAGCGGTAGTAGATACTGGGAACCATTGAGAATTTATCATTCTGCCACTTATACCCGAATTCAAAGGAATGGATGATCTCCGGTAAAAGCCTGGGATTCCCTGCCCTCAGGTTGTAGGGATCCTGGTATTCAGGAAAGGGGTTCAGGTCATCCCCTTCGGGCCGGTGCACCCGCTTGCTGTAATTGAGTTGCAGCTCTCCCTTTCTTACTTTATAGGAAAGATGCAGGGTGGGATAAAATTTAAAGTATTGATTACTGATCAATGAATCTTTTGTTACGAGGCGTCCCCTGATATATGACTGTTCCAGTCGCAGACCCGCGGAATATCCGAATTTTTCATAGCTGTGCTGGTACGTGGTATAAACAGCGTGTATGGATTGGCTGTATTTGAATCGGTTCGATTTGATGATGTCCGGCACGAACCGGTGCTGGGTCGTATCATAATATTCCCCGTAAAAATTCATGTCGATCTGGTTGAATGACCCGTCATATCCTCCTTCCAGTTTGACCTCTTCCGACAAAGGGTTTGTATAATCAATGGTCAGCTGTTGCTGGTTGTCGCCCTGCTTAATTACCGTATTGTCGTACGAGGTCGGGTTTGAAGGATAATGGTACACATTGCTGTAATGGTTATCTTCCTTTTCATCCGAGGCCGACACATTGAATTGCACCCTTAATTCGTGGTTTTCTTTCAGAAAGTTATGTTGCCAGTACAGGGTGGCATCTTTTTCCTTTTCATATTCGGGATCATATCTTACCCGGTCATAATTCCCGGTCATAAAATCATTCTTGTCATAGAAGTATTTTTTGACCAGGTCATTTCTTGTCATATCCCGGCGATGGTAATTTCCGGAAACGCCGAAACTATTATGATCGCTGGCGGCGTAATCCATTCCAACGGTTATCATTTGGGAGAGGGGCCGGGCGGTGGATGAGCTGTTCTCGGTGTAATTACCGGCCTTGTTGCCCACGGAATCGAGATAATCCCTGTTGATATTATTCGTGCGCAGGCGACTGTCCTGGCGGATATTATAATTACTGAAGAAATTCAGTTTGCCGGGTTTACAATTGAGGCTGAGCCCGGCATTGTAACGGCTGTGGTTGCCTGCATTGGCGAGTGCCGTACCATTCCAGCCGGCTTTGCTGTTTTTCTTCAATACGATATTAATGATACCCGAAGTACCGTCTGGTTTATACCTGGCAGAGGGATTGGTGATCACTTCGATCCGTTCAATGGAACTGGCCGGCAGTTGTTGCAAGACTTCCGCTCTTGATTTGCCCATTAAAGGAGATGGCCTGCCATTGATGAGTATCATTACATCAGCAGAACCCCGGAGTGTTACCACTCCTTCGATATCTACCTCTACTGACGGTATATTCTTAAGGATATCACTGGCCGAGCCGCTTTGTGCCATAATATCCTGTGTTACATTGTAGATCTTCCGGTCGATAGAGGTATTCAATAAAGATTTGCGGCTGGTGACGGTCACTTCGTTCATATCTTTCGAAAGCAGGGTCATATCAACCATCCCTACATTTTCCTTTGATTTATTAACCGTGAAGGGGAGGAGAACTTTACCATAGCCAATAAAACTGAACCGCAGGATATAATTACCGTTTTTTATTTTGTCCAGAGCAAATCTTCCCTTGTGATCGGTAACCGTGTTTTTGATAAGAGCACTGTCTGGAGCCGCTTTCAATAATTGTACCGTAGCGAATTCGACAGGTAGCCGGGATGATTTGTCTATAACAGTCCCAATGACCAGGGAGCCGTTTTCCTGTGACGATCCCCTGAACAACGTCAGTAGAAACACTGAGAATGTCAGGATATATCTTAAAAAAATGAATTGCTTTCTCATAATAGGTTATGAAATGTAAAAACCGGCACTGCCAGGATGCCTCTTTTCATATAGGATTATTTGGCAGGGCTTCCGTCGGGTTTTAACTCCAGAGCCTTTTTCTTGCCATTCACTTTAATACTCACTTCATAAACAAGCTTGTTCCCGGGGGCATCCACCCTTTCAGCCAGGGTAATCACCGATCCGGGGTATTTTGTATTAATGGCACTGGTCACCGCCGCGGGCAGATCCGATACCCTGATCGATGTTTCCGTTTCCACCCAACTGCCATTCTGGGCAAAATTGGCCGATACTTTGTTGCCATCCAGCTTGAATTCCGCTTCATATTCCTTTGCATTTTCTTTTCCCCATTTTACATCCGTGGCGCCGGGGAACTTAGCTTGAAAGGCTGTTTTAACCGCAGCGGGCACTTTTATAGCCTGCGAACGGGCTGACAGGCTGATCAAAGCGATCAGCATGAGCATACCGAAATGCTTTTTCATTATTTCAGCAATTAGAGATGAAAGAATAAAATTACACTGTAACAGAGAACCTGTCACAGAAGGGGTCCTATCATACAAAAAAAGCCGGGGGATGAAAGATGGAGGCGTGAAAATCGAAGGAAAATTTATTTTCCCTGAAAAGACAGGTGGGTTTTGCGCTTTGGGGTTCCCGGGGGCTTTCCACGATGATTGTTTTCAGACAATACAACGACCCCGTTTGCATGATTTGCACCTGCATAGGCCCGGGCGGATGATGGGGATGTACCGGGTGCTCGTCGGGCTCATCTCCTTCAAATAATTCACCAATGGTCAATAGTTTTTCAAAGATGAATTCAGTGACATCCATATCACTGTCTTCTTCCCGGCTTTCGTTGTAGATTTTTTTCAATACACGGGTATCATCAAAATTGCAGTAAGGCATGATGATGCTGCTGAAGAAAAATGAAAAAGTCAATATAAAAGTCAACGGCTTTTTCACTATGGCAAAATAAGCATTATTATCATGCGGGTGACAAATCCTTCGTGTTTTCTGTAAGTTTGTTGTTAAATCCGCCATATGTCTGATTACCTGAAAATCGCTGACTTCCTGTCCCCACTGGATCTTCACGAGATCGCGCATGATGAGAACTATAAAGACGGTCAGTTGGGAAGGGTCATTGCGATGTATGAGAAGGAATTCCCGGATTTGGAAGAAGCCCAGGTGGTGATCGTGGGTTGCGGCGAACAGCGAGGGAGTGGGCTGATCCATGGGCAAAGCGAGGCTCCGGATATCATCCGCCGTCACCTCTACAGTTTATATTACTGGCACCAGGATATCCAACTGGCGGATGCAGGCAATATCAGGACCGGTTCTTTGTACACTGATTCCTATGCGGCATTGAAAACAGTGGTGCAGGAGTTGATCAATGACCGGAAAACAGTCATTATCCTCGGGGGCTCACACGACCTGACACTTTCCCAATATAATGCCTATGCGGAAAATAAAAAGACCATAGAAGCCAGCTGCGTGGATGCGCTGATCGACCTGGACCTCGACTCGCCTTTCCGTCATGAGAATTTTTTAATGGAAATGCTGACCGGGGAACCCAATTTTATCCGGCATTATAATCATATCGGCTTCCAAAGCTATTATGTTCATCCCCGCATGCTGGAGACACTCGACCGGCTTCGCTTCGATTGCTACCGGGTGGGAAGCGTCAAAGAGAACATTGATGAAATGGAGCCCGTGATCCGCAACAGCCATATGATCAGTTTTGATATTTCCGCTATCGCGCATGCCTATGCGCCGTCGAATGTGATTTCTCCCAACGGGTTCAACGGTGAAGAAGCCTGCGTATTGATGCGTTACTCCGGCATGAGCCCGAATATCAGCAGTATTGGCATTTATGGTTATGATGCGCAACATGACAGGGATGAATTGACCGCCAAACAAATCGCCCACATGCTCTGGTATGTATTGGATGGCCGCAGCCGGGGCCGCCGCGAAGCCCAACTGGATGAAAAAGATTCGTTCAATGAATACCATACGGCGTTTGCGGAAGTAGAAACCACTTTTTTACAGAGCAAAAAGACCGGGAGATGGTGGATGCAGTTGCCGGATAAAAAGTTCATCGCCTGCAGTTATAAGGATTATTTGTTGGCCAGCAGTAATGAGGTTCCTGAAAGATGGCTCAGAGCGCAGGAAAGGGGATAGGCGGAAGATAGGAGTTCATAGTCAGGATATCTCAATAAAATCATATACGAAGAATATAACTCCTATGGCATGTTCTTAATTCTCAATGCTAAAATTTCAAAGCACAATTCTCATTCAGGAAACCCCCCATTCCCTGCCCGTCACTTGCCAATAGCCATTTGTCTCTTTCTGATTGCCTCCTGTTCCATTGAAAAAAAAATTTCCCGATCTGCAAATGAAAACGTTTTAACCAATAAGGCATTATTAACTGCCCACGTCGGCATCAGCATCTTTGAACCGGCAACCAATAAATACTGGTACAATCACCAGGGCGATAAATACTTTGTCCCCGCCAGCAATACCAAGCTGCCCACCTGTTATGCGGCGATGAAATATTTGGGGGATAGTTTAGTGGGGTTGCGGGTTGTTAGTAATGATGCTAATTTATATCTTTTTCCCGCCGGCGATCCAAGCTTCCTGCATAAAGATTTTCCTAATCAGCCCGTATTTGATTATTTAAAAAAAGCTAAGAAGTCTGACATTATTATTATTGATACTGTGTGGAGGGAAGACCCTTTAGGGTCGGGTTGGTCATGGAATGATTATAATGAGAGCTACATGGCTGAAAGATCATCACTACCATTATTTGGGAACCTGCTTGAAATATCTGGCAGTCGATCGGAGTTACGGATCGTCCCTTCATTAAATCCGGAGTATCAATCCGAAGGCTTTAATGAACTGTCAGGTGTTTACAGGGAATTGGGCACAAACCGGTTTAGTTTTCAATTCAAAGGAGAGAGAAAAAGAACATTCAGTATCCCCTTTGCAACTTTGGGTGGACAAACAAATATTAAAATACTTTCCGATACGCTTCATCAAAAAATCAGCCCCCGGAGTGACTTTGTTCCGGTAATCCCCCGAAACGGGAATGTGATCGTCATCCACTCCCAACCCACCGATTCCCTTCTCAAACCTATGATGCACCTCAGCAATAATTTTTTTGCGGAGCAATCACTGTTAATGGTAAGTAATGAGCGGTTGGGTTATATGAACGATGAAAAGATCATTGACACATTATTAAAAACAGACTTTAAGGACCTGCCCCAAAAGCCCCGCTGGGTCGATGGATCAGGTCTCAGTCGGTACAACCTGTTTACCCCGGAGGACCTGGTGGCGATACTCAATAAAATTAAAAATGAATTTGGTATGGGACGAATCAAATCCCTCCTGCCCACCGGTGGCGAAGGCACTATCAGCAATTATTACAAAGCTGACAGTGGGTATATTTATGGCAAAACAGGTACACTTTCCGGTGTTGTCGCCTTCAGCGGATATTTATATACAAAAAAGGGAAAATTGCTGATCTTTTCTACCCTGGTAAACAATCACCAGGGAAATGTAACAGATATCAGGAAAGCCGTAGAAAGATTTATTGAGGGGATACGAAAAAGATATTAATGGCAGCGCATAGTACGCTGATGCAATCGATTTATGTAGATTTAATCTATAAAGGTCAGCCTGCTTCTCTTGTAATATAAGCTTAGAATTTGAGGTGCCGACTGCCATCCCGATAGTGATCGGGAGCCAACTGCCAACTGATTCGCTATCTCCCAAACATTCTTTCCAGTTGTTCACGCTTGAATTCAAGGTAAGTGGGATTGCCATCCGGCGCCACATTCGGCTGCTCGCAGGCAAACAGATCATTCAGCAGCTGGCGCATTTCTTTTTCCGAGAGCTGCATCCCTGCTTTGATGGATTGCTGCCTGGCCAGCGTTCGAACCAGTCTTTCTCTTTTGGAAAATTTCACTTCACTACTGAAATTCTTGTACTGTTCCAGCAAGCTGTCAATGACGTGCTTTTCATTACCAGTGGCAACATCGGCCGGAGTACCCTGTACCACAAAAGTATTTTTCCCAAAAGGCTCGATCAGATAACCCAGTGACTGCAGGTCCGGGAGGATCTCTTCCATCAGCGCCGCATCGGCGGGTACCAATTCAAGGGTAAACGGGAACAATCTCCGCTGTGCTGGTATAGGTTTTTCTTTGTTGGCAGGTTTTAGATGTTGATAAAATAC
>CAYSIU010000170.1:0-6280 GCA_964431095.1 uncultured Chitinophaga sp.
ACTCCCGAAAAAGCAGTTGAATATTATGTTGTACGGGAATGAGGAGGGTCAGCAAGAGGACCTGGATTTTGAAAATATGAAGTTTGACCCGCAGGCTCCCTTTGAAGGGATCGTGAATATGTTGCAACGTTGGTTTGCCAATCCTTACAGCGAAACGATCCGCGATTGGACGGAGGAGTATATGATCCTGCGGCCCTGTGACAGTTGCGGGGGAACAAGGTTAAAAAAAGAAAGCTTATGGTTCAAAGTGAACGGGAGAAATATTGCTGAACTGGGCAACATGAATCTGGATAATCTCGCTGCCTGGTTCGATGGCATTGAGTTGATGCTGGAACAGAAGCAAAGGATCATTGCAAAGGATATCCTGAAAGAGATCCGGGAGCGACTGCAGTTCCTGCTGGATGTGGGGTTGACTTACCTGACCTTATACCGCCCTTCGAAAACACTGAGCGGGGGCGAGTCACAGCGTATCCGTCTCGCTACTCAGATCGGTTCCCAATTGCAGGGCATTACCTATATTCTCGATGAACCTTCGATCGGTCTGCATCAACGGGATAATCACCGCCTGATCGATGCGTTGAAAAATCTGCGGGACATCGGGAACAGCGTACTGGTGGTGGAACACGATAAAGATATCATGCTTTCGGCTGATCATTTGATCGATATCGGGCCCAGGGCGGGTTATCATGGTGGAAAGATCGTGGCAGCCGGTGATCCGGGACATATACTCAGTCTGGAGACTCTTACTTCATCCTATCTCAACGGTCACCGGAAGATCGCAGTACCCGGAGAAAGGAGGAAAGGGAATGGAAAGTTCCTGGAATTAAAGGGTGCCCGGGGTAATAACCTGCAACAGGTGGATGTAAAATTTCCACTCGGAAAATTTATTTGTGTCACGGGTGTCAGCGGGAGTGGTAAATCCACGCTGATCAATGAGACTTTATATCCCGTTCTTTCCTACCATGCATACGGGTCAAAGATGGTACCGCTGGAATACAAATCGGTAAAAGGGCTTGAACATATTGACAAAGTGATCGAGATCGACCAATCGCCGATCGGTCGCACCCCCCGCAGTAACCCTGCCACTTATTGTGGTTTCTTTACCGAGATCAGGACATTATTTGCTTCGATCCCCGAAGCAAAGATCCGCGGTTATACGGCGGGCCGTTTTTCCTTCAATGTAAAGAGCGGGAGGTGTGATGTATGTGAGGGAGGAGGCATGCGGGTGATCGAAATGAATTTTTTGCCGGATGTTTATGTGCATTGTGAAAAATGCAATGGCAAACGCTATAACCGGGAAACGCTGGAAATACGTTACAAGGGAAAATCCATTGCGGATGTATTGGAAATGACGGTGGAGGAGGCCGTGGAGTTTTTTCAACAGGTACCTTACCTCTACCGCAAGATAAAAGTGCTGGAAGAAGTGGGGCTGGGCTATATCACGCTGGGCCAGTCTGCGGTCACCCTCAGCGGGGGTGAAGCACAGCGGGTTAAGCTTTCCACGGAACTTTCTAAAAAGGATACCGGAAAAACATTTTATATTTTGGATGAACCTACTACGGGTCTTCACTTCGAGGATATCCAGCACCTGCTCGCGGTATTGAATAAATTAGTCGACAGGGGGAACACCGTACTGGTGATCGAACATAATATGGATGTGATAAAAGTGGCGGATCATATCATCGACCTGGGTCCGGAAGGCGGGGATGGGGGAGGAAAAATCGTATTTGAAGGAACGCCGGAAGAACTGGTAAAGAACAAGGAAAGCTATACCGCGCAGTTTCTTGCAAAGGAACTGGTCCGGAAATAAAAAACGCCCCATTAGGAGCGTTTTTTATTAAATCATTGTATCTGGATTACGCTTTTGGTTTATTTTCCGGCATTTTTACCATTCCCCACACAAATAATGCACCCACTGCACCTGCAGCAATAGCAAGGAATATACCAAAGGAAAGGTAATGCATATTAGCCACCAGCGTTATTACGGCAAATACCGCTGCACCACCGAAACAGGCGGCCGTAATCATTTTTTCCTGGCCTTCGTAAGGCTTGCTCTTATCGCCCATGATAAATGTTACCACTCCTGCCCCGATGAATGCAATGAAACTAACTATCCCTAATCGATGCAACCCGTTAATGGAATATCCGGCACCACCAAAACCGCCATACCCGGCGAACGAAACATGCCACCAGGGCAACAGGCAGGATACAATACCAACAGCAGCAATAATCAGAGCGATCATTTTTGATTTGTGAAGATTCATCTTTTCCATAAAATGTAAGTTGATTTTGGTTGGGCCTACTCGTATGGCTTTTCGGCATCCGCCTCCTGAATTTTTAGGATCAGTGTATCCCGGTTGTTTTATTTAGTAGATGTTGACCTGTTTTTTCAGTAATTGAAATTATTAAAATTATTAAATCCTCCCATCCTCGGTTGAAAGGCCTTAATAATTTCTCTTTCCAGTATCCCCAGCAAGATAAACAAAAGAACTGTCACAATCAGGGTAACCGCAAAATAGGCAATTTGCTTATCCACCGGTGCTTTTTTCAAAACCGGCAACCCGGTATAAAGTGGGTAAAGACTATATAAAGAACAAAGTAAAACCAATATCCATAAGGCAGGAAAGATAAGAAAAAGACTTCCGACATAGGCGGCAGACAATGAATACGCTGCCAGTTGAAATGACCTGTTCCAGTTTTTCACGCATCCGAAGGATGGACCCAGCACATCGATCGTGGCTGCTATGCCATACACCAGGATAACCGAAAAAACGATGAACAGTAACATACCGACCAAGCCTCCCGAAATGCTGGCGGTACTCTGACCAAATCCTACTCTCACCCCGATCAACCCTTGCCCGATGAAAATAGCCACTGCCCCTATCAGGAGCATCGGCAGAACATAGGAAGTGAGGATCGTATTGTTACTGTAGCTTTCTTTTTCAATAACGGCCCATTCTGTTTTGGGTGTTATCAAAATGTTTTTGGCACGGTCAACCACATTAATCCCTTTGCGGACGGATGGAGTAGAAGCCGGTTGACTGGGTTTCTCCTCCATGTAAATTGAATTGGGTTTAATTACACCTACTCGTATGGCTTTTCGGCAAACGCCCCTGTTGGCAGGCCGGGTTTTCCCCGGTTTTATTATCCGAAACTAATATAAGACAGTTTTTCAAAAACAAAACAGGGGGGGAGGATTTTTTTTAAACCCTTTAATAACAGGGTTTTGAAGGAAGGGTAAAACTTAATTCATCATCAGAGGAATCATGTGAACGACCCGTAGGTAAAGGCAGGAAGTGATTGATAAAATCTTTCGGCGGCCAGCTTTTCTGGTTTTTCACCGGATATCGATTAAAGCAATTTCCCTGCCCGTACGGGTTTTCTTAGTTATGGCGATTAAAAGAGCTCAGGGTTGGTGAACGGTGAATTCACGAATCAACGAATGCCCCGTAAGCCTGGCAGAGAGTGTTTAATAAAATTTATACAAATGAGAGTACCAATAGAGAACGGATCAGGTTTTATCAACCAGGTATCAGATTTTATTAAGCTCCCTGCCGCTTAACGGGATATTATTGGCAGTTGTTGGGTTAACGTATTTCGAATTGACCTGCTGCCGTTTCTTCATCCCCGCAAAAAACGCGGTAGATATACATGCCTCTTGCCAGCCCGGTGATCTTATTGTGATCCCCGGCTTTCATTTTATAATTTTCCAGCAATGCGCCCTGCAGGTCAAAAACAAAAAAATCAATTTCCTTTCCGCCATTGTTCTTCGCTACCACGTGCATGTCTCTTTTGAATGCATCCGGGTAGATCTTTACGGATTGGTTATTGAGAGAAGCAAATGCCTTGGCTTTGGCTTTTGCCTTTGCCTTGCCTTTTTTGGCAGGTTCCTCTTCACCATTGGCAATGGGAGTCGGATTTTTTTTAAATGTTTTCCCGGAGGAAATAGCCGGCTGAACGATCAGCAAGCTGCTGCATAAGCCCAGTGTCATGAGGGCTTGTCTTGTTTGTAGGGTCGTTTTTAGTTTCATAGTGGCCTGATTTGGTTTACGTGTTTATTTGGGTTAATAAAATACCGGACATTTCAACTGTCGCCTTGCTTTGGCATTGGGACTGTTCGCACCATTCAGCCGCCAGCCCATGCGGAGTATGCTCGAAAAATAGGCGTCGTTTTGATTGGGATCGCCCCGCTGTGTGTTGATGTAACGACGGCTCACCGCCGGGTTATAAAGATTTTCCCGGTATTCCAGTTGCCGGGCCCATGCCGCCTGCTGCGGGGTCAGGTACACATCAAAATAACGGGGATCAATGTACTTAGTGCTTACATCGTCGATATAATCGGTAAATGTTTTGCGGTGCAGGATCTCAAATCCTACATAAAGACCATCGGTGAGATAATATTTAAAACCACCCCCCATCATCACCGCCATTTGTGTCAGCGGGTAGGGTTTGCGGGTGGGATATTCAGCCATTCCCTGGCCTTCCAGGCGAAGCGGTTTTAATTCTACCCAGGTGCTGGTACCGTTCGGCGCAATGTATTCTCCCTTGGGATTAAAATGGAACATGCCTGCTCCCAGGATTCCAAAGGGCCTGAGCTTGTGCGCCAGCCCATCGTATTGTTCAAAAAAAACGGTGGGGTAAACTTCAATAGCGGCATAGGCTTCACTCAGGTTTGATTTGAACTTCAGGTTTCTTTCCAGGCGGAAACGCTCGGCTCCTCCTTTGTTGGGTGCCTGTGCATCATCACCTTCCAGGTAACCCATGTTGGCGGCAATCCGAAAACCCAGCCACTCCGCGGGGTATACATTGATATAAAGCCCCTTGGTTATTTTGGTAAGAGGAAAATCAAGGTCTTTTACAAAGGTTCTCCCGATTCCCTTGCTGCCGCCAAGGTCGCCCAAAAAGAACATGGGACCGATGCCGATACCCAGCTCGAATTTCCCATTGGCAAAACTAATCGCCTGGGCATGTGTGCGAATGGAAAGAATAAAAAACAGGCAGACAAGTACGCATAGCCGTACTAAAGGTACAGGTGTTCTCATCGGTATCAGATTTCTGGTTCTTCTTCTATTGGATTCGTTAAACAAAATAGAAAAAGAAAAACCCAAAACAAAACAGGGGTTGCCTGTTTTTTTGAATTTACCGCTATGGACGCCTTTCTACTAAGTGATTATACGATGGATCTTATGAAAGAGTCATTTCAATGTGCTCGATACCGTCTTCGAGATAAATAGCACCGGTTTGCCTGAAACCAAAGGAGGAATAGAACTCCTGCAGGTAGAGTTGCGCCCCTATTTTTACAGGCACTTGGCCAAACAAACGGCGGATCGCCTGTATGGACCTTAGCATCAGCTCTTTACCCGAGCCGCCACCCCGGGCTGCGGGAGAAATGACCACCCTGCCTATTGCTGGTTCCGGGTAGGCTTCCCCTGGCGGGATTATGCGAGTGTAGGCAAATAGTTTTTTAATTTCCCATCCCGTAAAATGAAATGCCGCCTGATCTTTATTGTCTGCATCCTGGAAAACGCAATTCTGTTCCACTACGAACACTTCATTCCTGAGTTGGAGAATGGCGTAAAGTTCATCAGTAGACAGTTCTTCAAATTTTTTTAAGATCCACTTCATATCGGTAAAAGTCAATTGTTCGGTAAAAATCTGCGAATACAGTACACCGTAATTATTTCTCACAGATTTAATTCATCGGCCCGAAGGTGTCGGCACAACGGGCAACCCTTCGTTTCCATCTTCGCTAACCGACTGAACCGCGAAAAAATAATTGTCCTTTGAATAGGGAAGATCCATACTGGTATCGGTTGTAAAAATCTTTTTTTGCCAGAAGGCACTGGTGGTCTCCCGCATTAATATATAGTATCCTTTCACTTTCCCACTTTTCGGCGTTTTCCATGACAGGTTGGTAAAATTGGTCAGTTTCCGGGTATCGATTTTTACTTCCTGCGGCATCGAAGGCGATTTTGCGAGGTTGATCAGGTTACAAAGATTGATACAGGTGTTCTTCCGCAGGTATTCGAAATCCATGAATTCAGGCAGATCACCATACTGAATATTGTTCTCCATCCGTACATCCTGGTGCTGGTGATAATAGTTCTCATTCATTTCGGTGAACCGAACCGCCGCATAACCACGCTGCACGTAAGGCGTATGATCTCCACCACGCAGGAAACGATCATTGCGATAAACCATCACCACTTCGATATTGTCACCGTAACTTTCACCGACTTCCTTCACATACCTCGCCAGTTTCCGGGCTTTCCCTTCCGTT
>CAYSIU010000171.1:0-6278 GCA_964431095.1 uncultured Chitinophaga sp.
AAGGATGCGGACCCACCACGCTGCCGATAATATAATGTGTGTCGTCCGGGTGATTGATCCAATCCCTGATCGCTTCATTGGTGGCATCTTTCAGTGTTTTGCTCCCGCTGGTAGCCGGGATCACGGTTGCGCCCAGCATTTTCATCCGGGCGACATTGGGTGCCTGGCGCTCAATATCTTTTTCACCCATGTAAACAATACATTCCACTCCTTTCAACGCACAGACAGTTGCCGTGGCCACTCCGTGCTGACCCGCCCCGGTTTCAGCGATGATCCTTTTCTTTCCCAGTCGCAGCGCCAGCAAAATCTGACCGATTGTATTATTGATCTTATGTGCACCGGTATGGCAGAGATCTTCTCTTTTCAGGAAGATGGTTGTATGGTATTTCTCGCTCAATCGTTTTGCAAAATACAAGGGTGTTGGCCGGCCAGCATAGTCCCTGAGCAATTGCTGAAACTCTTTTTGAAAAGAATCTTCCTGGATGATCTCAAGGTATTTCGTCCTTAATTCCTCCACGTTGCGATGCAGCATTTCGGGGATATAGGCACCCCCGAACCGCCCATAGTAGCCTTGTTCGTTGGGATACTGAAAACTCTCTTTTTGTACTGAGCTATTTTTATTTTCTTTTGCCATTCAGCGTTAATAGGGTCAAGCTCTGTTCTTATGACATCATTTTTTATTTCTCAATGATTCGACTCATCTTTTTACTTAAGCATTTGCCGGAACTGCAACAGCAGTTTCATATCCTTCACCCCCGGGGCCGTTTCAAATTTGCTGTTGATATCGATCCCGAAAAAATCAGGATGGCTGAAGGCTTTTACCTTTTCAGCATCATCCGGGCCGATGCCTCCGCTTAAGAAGAAAGGCTTCTCGATCCGGGCCTTGCTGAGTAATGACCAGTCAAATTGCCGGCCGGTGCCTCCGAAGGCCCCCTCCCGCCCCGCGTCAAACAAATAATAATCACATACGGCGTCATAAGGAGCAAGCATCTTATCAATATTCATATCCGCATTTACCCGGAATGCTTTGATCACTTCAGCTTCGCCACCTAAGTCTTCGCACATTTCCGGGCTCTCATCACCATGCAACTGCACCACTTCAAGCCCGTAGTCATCGATCGCATCCAGCACATCGATCATCTCGGGGTTCACAAACACGCCGACCTTCTTCAGGTCAAAGTCCGCACTTTTCAGTTCCTTCTTTGATATTTTATCCCCGATATATCTCGGTGATTCTTTATAAAATATCAAACCCGCAAAATCAATATCCAGTCCCTCGAGCTGTTGCAGTTGTTTTAGCTGAGTAATGCCGCATACTTTTATATTCATAAATCGTATTTAGTTTCCCCATGTCACAAAGACAGAGAGACATAGTGCTCCTGTGATAAGCCCTATCTTAGTTTTTTTACAAATTCCCCAAATGCCTTACCCGGGTTTTCTTCTTTCATAAACTTTTCACCGATCAGGAAACCTTTGAATCCCGCACGTTTCAAATTCACAACATCGTCCACCGTGCTGATGCCGCTTTCCGAGATCACCGGTTTGCTGGCCGGAATTTTGCCGATCAAACGATAGGAAGTATCCAGGCTCACCTCGAATGTTTTCAGATCCCGGTTGTTAATCCCGACAATATCTATTTCATCGCATAGATGGCCTAACTCTGATTCTTCATGTATCTCCAGCAAGGTTTCTAATCCTATACTTTTTGCAAAGCCTGCCATAGTCTTCAGTTTTTTTGGGGTCAGGCAAGCCGCGATCAACAATACCAGGTCGGCCCCAAATGATTTTGTGCCGATCAGCTGTAACTCATCAATGATAAAATCTTTTCGCAGGATAGGTATCTTGTTGCCCCGGGCTTTTAGCAGATCGGGAACAAGGCCCCCAAAGAATTTTTCATCGGTCAGGATCGAAAGACCCGAAGCTCCATGTTTCGTGTAAGCGGTTGTCACTTCTTCCACTGTGGCTTTATCATTGATTACTCCTTTCGAAGGAGAACGGCGTTTGAATTCCGCAATGATACCTGTCTTGCTTCCTTCCTCCAATACTTTTTTGAGGGAATAGACCGGTTTATCATAATACCTGCTTTGCTCCAATTCACGGATACTCCACTCTTTTTTCCGCTCGGCGATCTCGAGCTTCTTGTAAAGAATAATGTCCTGCAGCGTATTCATTGTAGTTGAATTAGTTTTTGCAAACATTGGTTCGCTTTCCCGCTTTCCAAACTTTCCACGGCTGCCTGATAGGCATCATCGTAAGTTTTGTATTTCCCGGTGCAATATAATGCCATGGCGGCATTGGCCAGAACCACGGCCGTCTGCGCCCAGGTCCCCTCCCCTTTTAGTATGGTGGCGAAGATCTTTGCCGCTTCTTCCACGCTGTTGCCTCCGGCAAGGTCCTGCGGGCTCACCATCCTTTTACCAAGTTGTTCGGGGGTCATGATCCGTTCACCCTCATTGGTGATCACCCGGGTATCATTGGTGAGAGAGATCTCGTCATAACCATCCAGACTGTGAATGATAGTGAAAGATTTCCCGCTGGGCTGTAACAGGTAATTATAGATCCGGGCCATCTCGAGACTGTACACACCCACAAGCTGGTACGACGTGTTGGCAGGATTTGCCATCGGTCCCAGCATATTGAAAAATGTGCGCATGGCCAGGTTTTTCCGGATCGGCGCTACGGTTTTTAATGCAGGGTGAAATAAGGGAGCATGCAGAAAACAAATATTGGCTCCGTCTATTTCTTTCCTCAGCCTGTCATTGTCATTTTTGAACTTGTAACCCAATTGTTCCATCACATTCGAAGCGCCACTGATGGAGGAGGCTCCATAGTTGCCATGTTTTGCCACTTTTTGTCCTGTACCTGCCACAATAAAACAAGCGAGCGTGGAAATATTGAATGTATTCTTTCCATCTCCGCCCGTACCTACAATATCCATCGTTTCATATCCGTTCAATTTTACCGGTATACACAGTTCCAGTAAGGCATCCCGGAAACCCTGCAATTCTTCGATCGTGATGCTCCGCATAAGGTAAACGGTCATAAAAGCCGTTATCTCATGTTCATTATATAGCCCCTTGCCGATATTGATCAATATCTCTTTCGCCTGCTCCCGTCCGAGCGTCTTGTGCTCAAATAAATATTGCAGAATCTTTTTCATTAATTCAATTTAATCTCCTTTCCTGCTACAGCACATTAGCATATTAGCACATTATCCCATTAGCACATTAGCATATTGACCTATTAGCATATTAATTCTTAAGCCAATTCCTCATGATCTTTTCCCCATCCGGGGTTAACACGCTTTCGGGATGGAATTGCACTCCCTGTACATCAAATTTTTTATGTTGCAGGGCCATGATGTAATCATTATCATCTCTCGCGGTCACTTCCAGCTCATCCGGGAAACCTTCATCACTGACAATCCAGGAATGATACCGGCCGATTTCAATCCTATCCGGGAGATCTTTGAACAAAGCACTCCTGACTCCCTGCTCCTGACTCCCGACAGTGACCTTCGTAGCGACGCCATGGTAAACGGTCGACAAATTCACCAGCTTCCCTCCAAATGCTTCCCCTATCGCCTGGTGACCCAGACAAACACCCAGTATGGATTTAGAAGCAGCATATTCTTTTATCAGCGACAACAGCAATCCCGCTTCCACGGGTATCCCCGGACCCGGTGATAAGATGATCTTGTCGTATTCATTCACTTTCTCCAATGGGATCTGGTCATTGCGATACACGTCCACCTTATCCTGTGTGATCTTTCCCACAAGATGAACCAGGTTGTAAGTAAACGAGTCGTAATTATCAAATACAAGGATCTTCATTGTCAATAACCATTGGTTGAGTTTTATAGATCAAATATTTATTAAACTGTATAAACCAAATAAAAACCCATTCTCTATTCACTATTCACAAATTCCGCCAACTCAATTGCCTTTTTAAGTGCTCCCAGCTTATTATTCACCTCCTGCAATTCATTTTCCGGGTTGCTGGCTGCCACGATGCCTGCCCCCGCCTGGTAGATAAGTGTATTGCTGCAGCTCAAAAAGCTTCGGATCATGATGGCATGGTTGCAACTGCCGTCGAAGCCCATAAAACCGATCGCACCCCCGTAATAACTCCGGGCCGTGGGTTCACAGGCATCGATCAGTTGCATGGCTTTGAATTTGGGAGCGCCGCTTAAAGTGCCGGCGGGAAAGGTTTTTGCCAGCAATTCAAAGGGATTGCTGTTTTCTTTTACCCTTGCGGTTACTTCACTGACCAGGTGGATCACATGCGAGAAATATTGTACCTGCCGATAATACGCCACCGTTACCTCTTCACAGACCCGGCTCAAGTCGTTTCTTGCCAGATCAACCAGCATCACGTGCTCCGCATTTTCCTTGGCGTCTTTTAATAACCGTTCCGTCGCTTCTTTATCCAATGTGTCATCCCCGGTTCTTTTAAAAGTCCCCGCAATGGGATGTACTACCGCTTTCCCGTCCTGTATCTTCAACTGCGATTCCGGTGAAGAACCCATCAGTTTATAATCTCCATAATCAAAAAAGAATAAATAAGGTGAAGGATTGATGCTGCGTAAGGCCCTGTACACATTGAATTCATCGCCCACAAAAGGTTGCTGGTATCTCCGGCTGAGCACGATCTGAAACACATCCCCCCGGTGACAGGCAGCGATCCCTTTTTTTACCATCTCTTTATAATCCTCATCGCTCATATTTGAAAGTTCCTCTCCTTTTGCCTGAAAAGGATAAACCGGCACATCCTTACTTCTTATCAGCGATTCCACCAGCCCGCTTTCCGATTCAAGTCCATTCACTTTGTTTTCACAGAGGAATAATTCGTCACGGAAATGATTGATGGCGATCACGTATTGGTAGAGGCGATAACGCAGCCCACCGACTCCGGGAAGTGGGCTCCGGGTAAGGCGGATTGTATCGAAAAATTCCACTGCATCATATGAAGTGTATCCAAATAATCCTTGCGCAAATTTGCTTTCTTTTGTTCCGGGTTCCTTCACATCGAATCGTTGGATAAAATCCCAAAGTATTTTGGGTACTTCCTGGGGTTGATGGATATCGATCTTTTCGGGCGGCTGCCCGGGTAATTTGAACTCGAGCTTCTTCTTATCGATTATCTCTATACCCCCGATTGCATTGATACCGATAAAAGAGTAACTATTTTCGGCAGAGTGATGATCCGTACTTTCCAGCAGGATCGTATCCCTGAACCGGTCACGCAGCCGCAGGTAAATACCGACCGGCGTAAATACATCGGCCAGCATTTTTTTACAGCTCGTATGGATTTCGATCTTTTTCAAAACATCTTATATAATTACTTCCTATGCTATGCATCGCCAGATACCCCTTTAAGGCGGGGAGTTAGGTAAAAAAATTAGCCCCGAACACTGTCGGGGCCTGAATATGATCAAACAAATACAGCAGTGACACTACAGCCCCGTAAGAGTTGCAGGCCACCACCAATTTGTATTGTTTACGATACATTTCATTCCTTCACAAATATAAGCTCAAAAAAACAAGATGAGCAAATTCTTTTTAGATTTAGGTAGGGAAAGATAGGCGTTATTGCTTTGGGGAGAAATAACTGAAACTCATTGCGAAAAAGAGCAAATTAATCTACCCAGGAACATGCTGATACAACACAAACAGGTAGGCACCAAAGGGCTTTTTTTCATAGAGAGTGAAGGGAATATCCTTGCCGAAATGGTCTATACCATGGCAGGCCCGGGTAAAATGATCATTGAACATACCGAAGTGGGAGAAGAACTCCGAGGGGAAAATGTAGGCTATGAGCTGGTGCGAACCGCGGTCGAATATGCAAGGACACATAAAATAAAGATACTCCCGCTTTGCCCTTTCGCCAATGCCGTATTCAAAAGGAAACCTGAATTTGCAGATGTACTTTACACCTCATAGAATAATTATATGAAAAAGTTTTTCTTCCTGATGGTTTGTTGGCATCTCCTGTTTGTCTGCTTTGCCCAAAAGGCCGATAAATATATATTGTTGAAACCCGATCGTGTATTTGATGGCGAAGCGATGCAGACCGGTTGGGTCGTGCTGGTAACAAATAATAGCATCGACCAGGCAGGACCGATGAACTTTAAACTACCTGTGGGTACCGAGGTGATCGAATTAAAAGGAATGACCTTATTACCCGGATTGATCGAAGGACATTCTCATTTGTTCCTTCATCCCTACAATGAAACCCCGTGGGACGACCAGGTATTAAAAGAATCAAGGGCGGAGCGA
>CAYSIU010000172.1:0-6248 GCA_964431095.1 uncultured Chitinophaga sp.
CTAAAGAAATGATGAATACTGCCCGCTACTTTTGGGCCGACATCTTCCAGGTTTTGCAGCTCTTCCAGGGATAATTTTTTAAAATCAAGAAGGTGATTCACTTCCTGCGCCAGGGTTTTCGCCGTTGTTTCACCCACGAATCGTATACCCAAAGCATAAATCAGCCTGTGCGGGGGCTGTTTTTTTGAATTCACAATAGCGGATTGCAGGTTGTCAATGGATTTTTTTCCAAAACCTTCCAAACCGCTGATCGCATCGAAGTCGAGGGTATAAATACCGGGAATATCTTTCAGCAGGTCCATTTCGTAAAACTTGCGAACATTGGCCTCCCCGAACCCGCGGATATCCATGGCATCCTTGCTGACAAAATGAATGATGCGTTCTACCACCTGTGCCTCGCAATCAATATTGATGCAGCGCCAGACCGCTTCTTCCTCTTCTTTGAACAAAGTGCTTCTGCACACCGGGCAGGTTTTCGGGAAATGAATCTTTTTTTCTTTGCCGGTCCGGATATCGGCCAGCGATTTTACGATCTGCGGGATGACATCCCCCGCCCGTTCAATCAGTACACTATCACCAATGCGCCGACTTTTCTCCTTGATTTAATCTTCATTGTGAATGGAGATGCTGCTCACCGTTACTCCACCTACCGCTACCGGTTCCAGCTTTGCGACCGGCGTTACCGCCCCGGTCCTGCCCACCTGAAACTCCACCCCGATCAATTTACTGGTGGCCTGCCGTGCCTTGAATTTAAAGGCAATGGCCCAGCGGGGATGGTGTGAGGTCATGCCCATTTTATCCTGCAACACAAAATCATTCACTTTGATCACCATGCCATCTATCTCGTAAGGCAAATCATCCCTCCGCGATTCAAATTCCTGGCAGTATCGGATCACGGCATCGATCCCTTTAAATAATTTTTTTTCTTTTTCAGGACTGCGGAAACCCAGTTCCCACAGCATTTCCAGCGAAGCAGAGTGATTGGTGAGACCCGGGGGAATTTTCTTTCCTTTTGCCAGCGAGTAATAACTGACATGGTAAACAAAGGCTTCCAGGTTTCTTTTTGCCACTTCGGAAGGATCCTTGATCCTTAAAGTTCCGGAGGCGGCATTCCGTGGATTAGCCAGCGGGGGCAATCCTTCTTCCATCAACCGGTCGTTATATTTTCTAAAATTCTTTTTATTGATCAGCACTTCGCCTCTTATCTCGATCTGTTGGATACCATATTTTGAAAGTCTTGCTGAAAGCGGGAGCGAACGGATCTGTTTGATATTCGTCGTTACATCGTCGCCTTCCACCCCATCACCCCGGGTAGCACCGCGGGATAACAAATCGTTCTCGTAGATCAGTGAAATGCTCCCTCCATCGAATTTGGGTTCCACACAGTATTCTATTTTATTCAATCCGGTTAATTCCCTTGCTTTCCGGTCAAAATCTACCAGGTCATCGGCGTTGTATGAGTTATCAAGCGACAACATCGGCACCAGGTGTTGAACGGTTGGGAAGTCTTTGGTGAGTCCTTTGGCCACTCTTTGGGTGGGCGAATCTGCTGTAACCAGTTTCGGGTTTTCGGTTTCCAGCTTTTCCAGGTTTTTGTAAAGCCGGTCATATTCCGTGTCGGATATCAACGGATCATTCAGTATATAATACCGGTATTCATGGAAACGCAGGATATCCCGCAAACCCTCTACAACTGTTTTATCGGTACCCGTCCGTGGTTTTTTAAGTGATTCGGCGGTAAGCTTTTGGAGCTTCCGGGTCTCTTCTGCAGAATACATAATAAAAAGTTGCCGGTAAAGTTAATGCCTGCCTGTTATACCGGTTTGGGCAAAAAATAAAAGAGAATTTAATGTGTAATAAGTACATATTTTTTATCTTCGACTTGAGTTGCCAGCCCGTTAAAGGTTGGCAACGCTAATGCTTGTCATGAAAAGATTGCTATTATTATTTGTAGCCCTGGCCGGATTCGTGATCAGGGATCATGCCCAATTACTTACCTGGACACCGGATTTCGCAAAGGACAATGATAATATCAGCATCACGGTGGATGCGACAAAAGGCAATCTTGGGTTGCTGAATTACACACCCGTCACTGATGTGTATGTACATGTAGGCGTTATTACCAACCTGAGTACCTCTCCCACTGACTGGAGATATGTCCGGTTCACCTGGGGTACTGTCAATCCCGCCGCCCAGGCCACTTCCCTGGGAAGTAACAGGTGGCAGTACACTATTAATAATATCAGGAGTTTTTTTGGCGTACCGCCTGGTGAAACCATATTAAAGATCGCGATCCTTTTCCGCAATGGCAACGGCACGGTGGTGCAACGCAATGCAGATGGCAGCGATATGTATGTACCGGTATATGACAATACCGTGGCCACGCGTTTTACAATACCCTTTTTTCAACCTACCTATAATCGCATACCGGAACCCATCAACAAACAGGTAGGTGATAATATTGCCCTGACCGCGATCGCCAATATATCAGCCACCATGAAATTGTTCCTCGACGGAACCGAAATACAATCCGCCACCGGGGTCACCACGATCTCCGCTAACCCAACATTGATGACTGCCGGGAATCATACCATCCGTGTAGACGCCATCGACGGAGCCACTACCCGCTCAGAATCCTTCCAGTTCTTTGTTGCCAATGCACCCAATATAGCGCCGCTGCCTGCCGGGGTAAGAGACGGCATTAATTACGAGGTGGGGAATACTTCCGTGGTGCTGGTGCTTTATGCTCCCAATAAAAACAGGGTATCGGTCATCGGTGAATTCCCGGGCAGCAACTGGCAGGAGCAGACCAATTATGTAATGAACAAAACACCCGATGGCAATTACTGGTGGCTTCTCATTACGGGGTTGACAGCAGGTACCGAATATGCTTTTCAATACCTGGTGGAGGGTTCCTTAAAAGTGGGCGAACCCTATACTGAAAAAATTCTTGACCCTACTTATGATGGCGCTATCCCTTCTTCTACCTACCCGGGCCTGAGGTCTTACCCTACCGGGCTGACCACGGGAATGGTAAGCGTACTGCAAACGAATCCGCCTGCGTATAACTGGGCCATTAATAATTTTTCAAGACCCGATAAGAGGAATCTTGTCATTTATGAATTGTTGTTGAGAGACTTTATCTCTAATCATGACTGGAGAACATTACGAGACACGTTGAATTACCTGAAAACAATGGGCGTAAATGCCATTGAAGTAATGCCCTTCAATGAATTTGAAGGGAACGATAGCTGGGGCTACAATCCCGATTATTATTTTGCTCCTGATAAATATTACGGTCCTAAAAATTCACTGAAAGAATTTGTTGATTCCTGTCACAGCCGGGGTATCGCTGTCATCATGGATATTGCATTGAATCATACAACGGGATTGAATCCCCTTGCAGCATTGTACTGGAATGCCGCCACCAATCAGCCCGCAGCTAATAATCCATGGCTCAATGTCACCGCTACACATCCGTTCAGTGTGTTCAATGATTTCAACCACGAAAGCCTGGCCACCCGTTATTTTACCAGCCGCGTGGTGGAATATTGGCTCACCGAATATAAGCTCGACGGTTTCCGTTTCGATCTTTCCAAGGGATTTACCCAAAATGCCCATTGCGGGGCCAGCGCAACAAATGTGAGTTGCTGGAGCAGCTATGACTCCAGCCGGATCGCCATCTGGAAAAAATATTATGATAGCTGCCAGCTGAAATCACCGGGGAGTTATGTGATCCTGGAGCATTTTGCGGAAAACAGCGAGGAGGTAGAGCTCTCCAACTATGGCATGATGCTCTGGGGCAATCATAATGCAAATTTTTCACAGGCGGCCATGGGTTATTCCACTCCCGATCCCGGTGGCAATACCTGGAATTTTGAAGGATATCTTCATACCGTCCGTGGCTGGAATTTTCCTTACCTGGTAAGTTATATGGAAAGTCATGATGAGGAGAGATTAATGTATAAGAATCTGCAGTATGGGAATTCCTCTGGTAATTACAATACAAAAGATCTCAATACGGCTCTCAAACGAATTGAATTATGCGCCGGCTTCTTTCTCACGGCACCCGGACCCAAAATGATCTGGGAATTCGGGGAACTGGGATATGATTATTCTATCAACTATTGCCAGGACGGGACCATCAACAACAACTGCCGGCTGGACAGGAAACCTGTCCGCTGGGACTATCTTTCCGTGATCCAGCGGAAAAGGCTCTATGATATATTTACGGCCCTGGATAAGCTCCGGTTCCATCCCTGGTATAAAGATGTTTTTATTGCCAATAACGTTACCATCATCCGCAACCTCGGAGGGGCATTTAAATCACTTGTTCTCCGAAGTGCGGCTGATTCTTCGATGGTTTGTGTGCTGGGTAATTTTGATGTGATTGCTCAGGCAGCCTCCTTCAGTTTTCCCACAGCCGGTACCTGGTATGATTACCTGAATGGCGGCACTTTCAGCGCAACGGGATCGGCCCAGAATTTCAACCTTCAACCCGGGGAATTCCATATTTACCTGAACAGGAATCTGGTCAATGCTGTTGTTACCGCAACAGGAGGACCCAATGCCGGCGACAATCAATTATGGGCGAGGGTTTACCCGAACCCGGCATCTATCAACCCGGTGCTGGAACTCAATTTGCCCCGGACGGGTGCCATTCAGGTTGATCTCTTCAATATCTCCGGGCAATGGATAAGATCTGTATTTGCGGGAAACCTTGCAAAGGGTAATCATCTCATTTCCCTTGCCGATAAAATCAATAAATTACCGTCGGGTAGTTACTGGTTGAAAGTACAATCGGCCTACCAGGCCATATCGGCAAAATTCCTGATCCAGTAATTAATAAAGCCCCATGTATATGAGCAATAACATGCCATTGAAAACAGCAGCGATCGAAAAAATCAGTCATCTTGATTATTTCAATATCGCCATATCCGTTGATTGTGTGATTTTCGGGTATGATGAAAAGGAATTGAAAGTACTGTTGATCAAATCGGACCTGGAAGAGTTTTCAGGTTTGTATTCCCTGCTGGGCGACCTGGTAAAACCGGATGAGGATCTGGAAGCAGCGTCCTATCGCATTTTAAAAGACCGCACGGGCCTGGATGATGTGTACCTCGAGCAGGTGCAGGCGTTCGGCAGTATTGACCGGCATCCTTCGGGCCGGGTTATTACCATTGCTTATTATTCGCTGATCGATATAAAACACCACAAACTGCAACTCAGCCACAATGAACTGCACTGGCACCCGGTGAATGAATTAAAAAAACTGGCTTTTGATCATAAGCTGATCATGGACACCTGTCTGAGGCGGTTACAGCAACAGGTAATGGATTACCCGGTGGTCTTTAATCTTTTGCCGGAGAAATTTTCACTACGCCAGTTGCAACAGTTATATGAAGCGATCCTCGGGTTCGGACTCGACCGTCGGAATTTCCGGAAAAAAATCTCTATTAAAGACTGGTTAGAGGATATGGGTGAAATGGAGGACGACGTACCTCACCGCCCCGGGAAACTTTATAAGCTGAAACCCGAGTTCAGAAAGAGGACTGCACGCCGCAAACCCTCTCCGGGTAAAGCCCTAACTATCTGAATACCTTTTGTTTAATCTACTCTATTATTTAAATCTAGGGGTTAAACCATTTGAATTTAGCTCGATTTTTGTGCTTATATTTTAGTGAGAAACCAAAAAAATTTTTTTGCGATATTAAAATAGTGTTAACATTGTGTGTTTAATACACATTTGGTCGTGTATAGCACACATGATGTGTAGAGGGAAATCTGATTGCAAAAACTAATAACGATTGCTTATGCTCTCCCAAAAGTTAATCAAAGCAGCCGGCGTTGCATTGCTGGCATTGGTAGCTCAAGTTTCTTTTGCGCAAAAACAAGTTTCAGGAAAAGTAACAGATTCGAAGGATGGAGTCGGGATAGGAGGAGTTACCGTTGTTGCCAAAGGAGCGAAGAATGGTACACAAACTGCTCCGGATGGTTCATTCAGTATCTCTGTTCCTTCGGGTGTAACCACATTGGTTTTTACTTCTGTGGGGTATGCCAGGCAGGAGGTGTCCATTGAAGGGAAAACAACTTTGGATGTTTCCATGGTGATCACCAATACGACGATGAACGAAGTAGTGGTGATCGGCTATGGTACAGCAAATAAAAAAGACCTTCAAGGGTCCGATACGCTCATCCAATGGAAGGATTTTCAGAAGTGCCAGTTTACCGCTCCTGAACAGTTCATT